>JAKQCH010000323.1 GCA_029573825.1 Spirochaetota bacterium
GATCGCCGAAACTGATTTCCGCCGAGTAGGTGGAGTCACGTTCGAACCTGAGTTCGATGGATGCGGCGCTGAAGGGAGTATTTCCATGGTCGGCAAAGAAGCTGCGTGAACAGAGATACTCCGGGTTCATCTGGGCGGGAGAGGGTGGCAACACGGGGGCCCCAGAACAGGCCGTTAACATGAACACAGCGTACAGTGCGATGAAATTGCGGACCATAATCCAGCCTCCGGGTTTCATGTCAGAGGTAATCGATAGTGGAACCTCTCTGGAAGTAAAAATATCACAGCAATCATTTGTTTTGGTTTCTCTGAAGCGAACTATCCCTGTACGCCTCCTGCCCGGCTGCATTATTTCCTGTTGCAGTACTGGCGCCATGGGATTCAGCATAAAATTCACCGACAACCCTGTTCCTGCTATATTCCTGATTAAGATTATGCTGACCGGTATAGTGCCTTGTTGTTGAGGTACAGGAAGCGAAAAACATCGCGAATCCCGAAAGAATTATCGCCAGTGTTAATCTTTTTATGATTTCCATGTCTCCGCTCCTATTTAATTAACATATTGATGTTCCTGGCGTCTTTTTTAAGCTGGTCTCTCAGGTCCTTACAGGCTATGCCAATTGTTTTGAATATCAGGGTCCGGCCGGCATCATCAGAAGAATATCCATGATAGAGAGCTACATATTCCGTGTTGGTTCCATAGGTCTCATATACTTTAAGAACTTTTCCGTTTGCATCCATAATTGCCGCTGAGAGCTGAAGTGTATTGCTGAATGAATTCGTTGGGGCCCCCAGCAGATTAAGCGCCCCCAGGCTGAAACCCGTCAAGCTCCAAAGCAGATTGTTTCCAAATTCTCTTTTCCTCACAAGAACGCTGAGGTAATGAGTGCGGGCATCTGTTCCGAAGTCCAGGTTGTTTTTTATCACGTTAGCTATATTGTTGATTTCTGTATTATCCTCCCAGGGATAACACTCACCCAGACTGTCATAGTTCACGATCACCCGCATTGGTTTAACATCGTTATCAACTTTTTCTTTATGCGTCAATATGCTGGTGTCGAAGCTTTTACAGGTATCAACGCATATAACCTGTATAATCACGAGTGACAGCAGTAGTATCTTTTTTATTTTCTGCGTCACGATATCCGGGCGAGAAGAGGATTTAATTATATCCCAAAAACAATTCATTGACTCCCTCTCTGTATAAACATATAAAAATATTCTCAACTCTCAGAGCACATTTTCTGCAATCAGCACTACCGCCGAGAGAAGAATTTCTCTGCCCGTCTTAGTCATTCAACACAACGAATTCCTTTAAAACGGGCCGTTAAAGTTTGCCCTGGCCCGAAACGGGAAAATATGTGCGAAATGAAAAACGCAGTATGCCGCACTCTATGGTGCGGTCAAAAAAGTGTCAAATGATAAATATAAATATATATGAATTTTCTCCCGTCTCAGAGCGCATTTTTTGTAAAGAGCGCCTGCCCGGAAATAAGATTTTCTCTGTCGGTCTCATTTCTCCACCGCTTTTGTGTTACACTATCAATATGATGAACATCTTCTGCTGACTGCCGCTGTTCGCGTGCCCTGGTTTCGGCTGCCGTGTCTCTCTTTATGATGCAAGCGGGGTCCGAACGCGTGCATCGTTCAGAAATGATACAGCGCCGTCGCTGTGATTCCGTAGAAGAGGTCGCGCGGATCATTCACGTTGTCGAGGTACTGGAATCGTCCCCCGATAATTAACGTGGACTTCAGCGATTCGATGTACCAGCCGACACCCGCTATGCTGTTGCATGCGTAGTACGTTTCGTCATCTTTCTGGATTTCTTTTCTTGCCGGTGATAATGTGTCGCTGATTACATTTTCCTGCTCGAAGTCTGACATCATTATCACTCCCGAAATGGAAACCGTGAAGAACAGCGTATCCGACAGCATCCGGGTGCAGCTGAAACCGACCGCAGGACCTGCGGCCATCCCGGTGAGAGATGATTCCACGTGCGCAGTGTATGTATTCGAAGCTGAGGTGATGTCCTGGGAGATATCGCCCTCCCATCGCAGGAACTTGATACCGGCGAATAGCCCGAACCCGGAGCCGATCCGGTAGTTGACAGTCAGGTCTCCGTCATAGCGCCGGAAGCGTGCGTCAGTCGTGGTCCTTTGCGTATCCGGGCCAGGAACATTCACGTCATACGACGATCGGATATCATACTGCTGACTGATGAGCAGCACAATGCCGAGGCTCCAGGTTTCAGAGAACTTAATGCTCATTACCGGCCCCACCATGAGGTGCGCATCCGATTCGTAACTGTCGTTATAGGCTTCGCCTGCATTGGGGACAGTGGCGGT
>JAKQCH010000326.1 GCA_029573825.1 Spirochaetota bacterium
TTTGAAATTCAGTATTCCTGTGCTAATAATGTTTCCGGGAGGGAAGTCCTTCTCACAGCACGGTATTTATACAGGTATTGATTATGCTCACTGACAGATTTAACCGAAAGCTTGACTATCTCCGTGTTTCGGTAACGGACAAGTGCAATCTGCGATGCACCTATTGCATCCCTCCCGCCGGCGTGGAGTATCTGTCCCATGACAATGTGTTGCGGAACGAGGAATTTGTGCGGTTTATCGAGTTCTTCGTAAAGCTGGGTGTGAGAAAAATACGGTTTACCGGGGGAGAGCCTTTTGTCAGGAAGGGTTTTATCGACATACTGAGAGAGACCCGTGAATTATTTCCTGATGTTGTGTTGTGCGTGACAACCAATGGCGTCCTTCTTGAGAAGCACCTTGACGATCTGCAGGCCCTTGATGTCCGGCAGCTGAATGTCAGTCTTGACTCCGTGCTGCGGAGTCGCTATGAATCGATTACCGGCCGTGATGCGTTACATGATGTGCTGCGCGGTATACGGAGCGCCCTGGAACGTGATTTTTTTAATCTGAAAATAAACGCGGTGCTGCTGCCGGAACTCCTTGATGAGATTGACGAATATCTCGATTACTTCAAGGGGGACGATATAACCCTCCGCTTCATTGAGCGGATGCCCTTCGTGAAAGAAGGTGTTGACCATACATTTCTTTCCTCTGATAATTTTATTGAACTGCTCCGGAAGAAAGGGACGATCATAAGAAATGAACGCACTGACACAAATGTCGCCATGATGTTTGATTACAACTACAGGGACTGCGACCTCATCCGCATCGGGGTGATTCCCGCCATGACCCATAAGTTCTGTTCGCGGTGCAACCGGCTGCGTCTTACATGCGACGGGCGTATCCGTACCTGCCTTCTCTCCAACCTTGAGTACGATATTAAAACACCTCACCGTATGGACATGGGCGATGAGGCCGTATTGAAGATAATAGAACAGGCAGTCAGGGAAAAACCGATGGAGCACGGCATTGACTGTTCCGGGGAAGGGGACGGCTGTGTGTCGCTTCAGAGTACCCGTGCCATGCTGAAGATCGGGGGATAGAAATTTTATTCCTCCCGCGCTCTGTTCTTCTCGTCGTGACAGTTCCTTTCGTGTTACATTCCGGGTTATCCTGCCATCGATGTATGAAGTGTTAATAATACTGACGATAGCCCCGGTGAAGATTATTTTGTTTGACATGTATAACAAAAAAGCACATTTTCTTTATTGGAGTTGTATCAGGTGATTCCGCAGTAATGTGGTCTATTCAACAGGAAGGTCTTTATCATGCATATATCAGAAGTGTTTAACCGCTGCAAGATCGCATTCAGTTTTGAATTTTTTCCGCCGAAATCGGAAGCGGCATCACATCAGCTGTTTGAGAACATTCGGGAGCTTGTTCCTCTGAGGCCGGCATTCGTCAGCGTAACCTATGGCGCAGGGGGATCGACACGGAACCTTACCCATAATCTCGTGACAAAAATTCAGCGGGAGATAAATCTCACTGTTGTGTCCCATCTTACCTGTGTCGGATCAACGAAGGAGGAGATTAACTCCATTCTTGAGGGTTATAAAGAAAACGGTATCTGCAATATTATGGCGCTTCGCGGCGATCCCCCCGAAGGTGAGGGGAGTTTTGTTGCCCCTGAGGGCGGGTTCTCCTATGCAGCGGAGCTGGTTGCCTTCATTAAAAAAAATTTTCCCGGAATGGGAATCGGGGTCGCGGGATATCCTGAAGGCCATCCGGAAACACCGAACAGGCTCAGCGAAATTGAACTGCTGAAAGCGAAAGTTGATGCAGGGGCTGATTACATCTGTACGCAGATGTTTTTTGATAACCACGATTTTTATGATTTCCGGGAACGCTGCATTATTGCCGGCATTACTGTTCCCATCATAGCGGGGATCATGCCTATTACATCGCTGAACAACATGAAACGCATGGCCGGCCTCGCCCTTGGGATGCGGTACCCCGCGAAACTATTGAAAGCCATTGCCCGTGCCGAGGATGACGGTTATGTGGAAAAGGTCGGTATCCACTGGGCATCTGAACAGGTACGGGACCTTGTTGATAACGGTGTCAGGGGGATTCACTTCTATACGCTCAATAAATCCGGCGCCACACGGCACATATATGAGTCTCTCGGGGTCACCAGCTCATTGGGGTTCAACAAGTAGCCGCAGTGGAATGAGCGGAAAAAGCTACACCCCTTTGCTCTGAAAAAATTCCCGGTATGCCATATCGCTTTTCTGTATGTGGTTTATCAGCCAGTCCCTGAGGAAAATCATGAGTTCAAGGGAGAAGGCGGCTTTCTGAGCGGTAAAGCGTTCGTGGAAATCAATTACCTTCTGCTTCAGCGCATCATGCTCCTTCCGGTGTCCTTCGTATCCGGGATACTCATACAGCACCATATAGTCTTCTTCATGTTTAAAATGTATGACGGTATAATTGATGAGGCCCGTGAGTATGCTCTCCATGGTTTTCTGCGCTCCGCCTATTTTCAGCGACTGGTTGAGTTTATTGACGAACTTGATCAGCTCCTGATGCTCGGCATCAAACTGCTGTACGCCGACACTGAGGGAATCATCCCAGGTTATCATATCCATTGCCGCGTCTCCTTTTATGCGTGGATTATATCAGTCCAAATCAAGCATCTGCCGGATTCTGCCCCTTTGTCAACAGGCTTTTCCCCCGCGTCTTAAAATTACCTGCTCTGAGCAAAGGCAAGTTTCAAACCGAGGCCTATGAACACCAGGGCGGACATAACGCTCATGCGGCTGGAAAATTTTTCATTTTTAAGCAGCTTCTGCCCCACCGAGCCGGCAAAATATCCGAACAGCCCGAAGATGATAATCACCAGCACGATGAATATAATGCCGTACAGGACTATCTGCAGCGGAACACTGCCTGCGGCATTGTTGACAAACTGCGGCAGGAACGCCAGAAAGAAAAGGGCGACCTTCGGATTGAGTACATTCATGATAAACCCCTTTGCGAAAAGGTGCAGGGCGCCTGAATTGCTGTTCCCGGATTTCTCCATTCCAAAAATATCGTGCCTGTGTTTAATGGCTTTAAAGGCGAGGTAAAAAAGATAACAGGCGCCGAGAATCTTGAAAATTAGAAACGCGGTCTGTGATGTTTTCAAAAGGACCGTTATGCCGAAAGCCGCAGCGAGGGTATGGACGATGTTCCCCAGGCCCAGACCGACAGCGGTCCAGACACCTGCCCTTTTGCCGTTTGTTATCCCCTGTGTGATGGTAAAAATAATATCCGGGCCCGGAGCGAGAATAAGCAGAATCGATGACCCGATAAATAGAAAAAAATTTCCCGTTATAAACATGAAGCCTCCGTAATTATGACATCCTATTGTTGAACAACTGCCGGGGAATCGGATGATAGCATATTGGTGCATCGCATATCACTGGTGCTTTTTCGCAAAATACTGTTCATGGGCGAGCACCACCGATGTTTCAATTTGCCGGTCAGGAATATTCCAGTATTTTCGTAAAAGATATTCCTTCTCATCATGTGATACTACGGCAAAACCATGTTTCTGATAAAAACGGACCGCCCACACCGCATCTGCCCATGTTCCGATAAGAACAGGGTACTCGGCCATAGGGAGCAGGTATTCCATGAGGGCGCTCCCGATTCCTGAGTTTCTCGCTTTTGTCCGCACGTAGGCATGGCGGATCAGGGTTATATCCCCGACATCCTGAATGCCCATAATTCCCTGCATAATACCATTTGATTCATAACCGAAGAAATTAATGCCGCAGCCGATTTCATCCGCAAGGTATTCGCGGGACATGTACGGATCATGCCAGCAGTCGTCGGGAATAACACCTTTATAGGCTGTTGCAGAATCGTTGATAATCGCGAGCATTTCTTCAAAGTCGGTTGTAATAACTTTTCTGATCATGTGACATCCCTGCACGCGCTGAAAATAGTGGTTTTTAACATTTCTGGTATACAGGGGAAAAAGTGTCAATTATTTACGGGAATGAAGCAATATGGAAAGAGCAGATTTTTCATTATTGGGAACAGGGGTGAGCGCGGGGGCGATGATTCAGGGCGGGAAATAAAAAAACCGGACTTTCAGAAAAGTCCGGTTTTTTTTGCGGGGTGTACGAGACTCGAACTCGCGACCTCCTGCGTGACAGGCAGGCACTCTAACCAAGCTGAGCTAACACCCCGTAAGTAGAACGTGCTGTTAAAAGAATATTAATGGACATTTGTGTCAATAAAAAATTTTAAAAAATTACGTGAAATGGACAAAAAGACCATCATGTATGGAATGCACCGAAGTCCGGTCTATCCCGCTTCTCTGGCGGCGAACATTTTGCATTGACAAAAGGTGTATTTCAATGTTAATATACAGCTGTTCACGACAGATATAGAAAAAATGCCAGCATGATGCGCCGGAGCAGGGGATGTCACGAAAATTACTTGAAGAAGTATATGAGGAAATAAAAAAAAACAATCTCGAAGAGGGGGAGAAGTCATTACCTCACTCCGATGAATTCATTAAATATCTTACCGCTTCCATGGGGGTGTCAGAGGACCTGGTGAAGCGGATCATTAAAATATTAGTCAACTCCCATATGATTTTCTCATTTGAGGTTGTACACCAGGATGAAATCCGGAATATTCCACAGGTTGAAGGATATGTTGTAACGGACATTACCATTATACGCAATCTTAAAAATTACTATCAGCGGCAGCTTGTAATGCTGTATGCCAAGCAGTTTAAAAAGGACCTCATGGTCCACCAGGTAGTCAAGGAAATCTTTCCCATAATCCGCACCCTGAACAACACCGGTCTCGGAAAGGTTGCTAATAAATCAATCATGCTGGAAGAGCATGAAAAGCTCATGGATAAAGATTTCCAGCTGTATACTTCCGATTATAAGGAAAAGCAGCTGGAGATTGAACTCAATAAAGCGAACTTCGATCTGGATGAAAAGAAGTCCGGTCCCGGTATTGGAAAAGAAAGTAGCGGGGCCGCAGAGACTGCGGTAGAAGAACCTGCCCAGAAGGCAATGGGACGTGCCGTTGATTCAAAACGATACCGGGACTTTGTTTCCAAAAAAAATAAATATCCCCTTCAGCGGATTATTAATATTTACGGTATGGATTTTTTTCTCAAAGTCAATCTTCGCAACTTTCAGTTTTCATATCTGAAGCAATTAATTGAAGATAATCAGATTCAGAAGCGGTCTGATCTGCTTCTGTTGAAAGATCTCCTGAGAACTGTCAAAATGAATGCAGACTATGATGAGCAGGTGCAGAAGCATATTGAGGATGTATATGCCCTGGAAAGGACCCTTCACCATAAAATGTATTTTTCTGATCGCAGGAGAAAAAAATAATATTGTATATTATTTTTCTTTTATGGCTGCGCCATACTGAATTCTTTTTCCGATTGACGGGTGGCTGTAAAAGAGAAATTCCACAAGAGGATGGGGGTTTTTATCTGAAAGATTCAGGTCTGCAAGTTTCTCCATTCCGGAAATAAATGATTCCGGATCTTCACTGAGCGTTATTGCAAATCTGTCGGCTTCACGCTCGAACTTCCTTGAGACGGCGTTGGTGAGAGGCATAATAATGAGTCCCGTGGCTGTGAGATAAAAGAGCAGTATAGGCAGCGCGGCGATATCGCCCGGCTTTTGAAATCCGTATATTCCCCGTGTCCAGTCATAGAGGCCGCTGCACACATAGAATGACAGAAAAATTATACTTCCGCTCATGAAAACATTTTTCACAATATGACGCTTCAGATAATGTCCCAGCTCATGGGCGAATATCACCATAATTTCCGAAGTTGTGAACTTCTCCAGCAGCGTATCGCTGAGAATAACCCGCTTGCTTTTGCCTATTCCTGTAAAACCGGCATTGGCTTTTTTCGTGTCCTTGCTGAGGTTGAAACTGAAAATCCCTTTTATCGGGATAGAGTATTTCTCCATGAGGGTATTGATTTTTTCCCGCAGCTCCGGTTCCTCCAGAGGTTTGAATGTGTAAAAGAGGGGGAAAATCAGTACCGGAGCAACTCTTGCCATGAGAACCGCGAAAAGAAATATTGCTCCGCTGAAAATGATCCACCAGTAATTACCCGCGGTCCGTATGAGAAAGAAGAAGAGAAGGGCAATGGGTATACCGATCCCGAGGCCCACTCCAAGGGATTTCAGCCGTTCCCCGATCCAGGCGGGAATTGTCTGGTTTGAAAGACCGTACCTGTGTTCAATGATATAGCTGGAGTAAATATCCAGGGGGAGCCCGATGATCCCGTTGGCGGCACCGAGTATTGCCATAAACAGGAGGAAAATATAATAGTCTCCTATAACCCCTGCATCTGTGATCCGGAAAACGAGCCATTGTGATATTCCGCTGAATGCGAGAAGGGCGATAAAAATAATACCCACGGCCATATCCGCAATGGTGACCCGGATTTTAATGGTATTATATTTTTTAGCCTTCTCTCCGGAAAGCTGTTGAGTGTCATCTTCCTGCTGGTGTTTCATTTTTTTATACGCTTCCTCTTATGTGTGAATGTGATCAACAAGATACATGTTAATTGTATTTGCTTCTCATGGTGTCCATTCCGCGCTGCAGTTCCTCCATGCATACCCTGAGGTCAGCCATGAGGCGTTCAATGGTGTCCGGTGTATAACCTGATGTGGGCAGTTCTTTTCCAATGTTGACATACACCTTTCCGGGGCGGATGATAAGACTCTCCGGCTTCAGAACATCATAGGCACCTTCAATAATGATGGGAACAATGGGGACCCCTGTCCTCACGCAGAGATGGAAGAGCCCTTTTTTAAAAGGCTGCAGCGTGCCTTCCCTGGTACGGGTGCCTTCGGGGAACATGGCAATCCGCTTCCCGTTCCGTATCTGTTCCGCGGCATAATTGAGGCTTGCGATGGCCTTGTCGCGGTGTCTGCGGTCGATGGATACATATCCCTGCAGCTTCATGTGCCAGCCAAGGAAAGGTATCTTAAAAAGTTCCTTTTTGGCCACCCACCCAAAACGAACGGGAGATATCGCGCTGAGTACAAAAATATCGAAGTGGCTGGTGTGATTGGACGCGAAAATCTGAATGGTGTCGGGCTTTATGTTTTCGATTCCCTGAACATTCAGCCGTATCCTGCAGAACCAGAGAACAGTTTTAGACCACCACTGCATGCAGAAAAATGCGACAGTGCCGCGGGGATTGTAAATAATGGACGTAACTGATATAATGCCCCAGAACGTGGTATTCAGTCCAATAAACAGTGTGCATAGCAGTGAATTAAGCACTACAATAATATTTTTCATAATGCGATCCTGGATATATTAGACTATTAGTAATATTTAATTAGTTTATTGAAAAATTGATTATAGTAGTAATACAATAATTTGTGTCAATAGAAAATTATTGTATATTTCTGATATATGATCTGCAGTGATGGATAAAGTACATACAGAATTTTGGGGGAGACAATTTTTTATTTGAAAAAAATGCAAAATAGTGTTACGTACAAAACAACTGCATGTTGTATAACTGCCGTCGGGAGAAACCACAAAAAAAGTGCTTGCGCGAAAGGGGAGAGAACGGAAAATTCCTTCCCTGACCCGATGTAACCTGATAAATTTATTAAAAAGAGAAAAAATGGACCTCAAACACATCAGAAATTTTTCCATCATTGCCCATATCGACCATGGAAAGTCAACCCTGGCGGACCGTATTATCGAAAAATGCCGTGTCGTTGACCCCCGGAATCATGTTGACCAGATGCTTGACACCATGGATATCGAACGGGAGCGGGGCATAACCATTAAAACGAACACCATCACCCTGAACTATGTCGCAAAGAACGGGGAGGAATATATTTTCAACCTCATTGACACGCCGGGGCACGTTGATTTTACCTACGAAGTCTCACGGGCCCTTGCTGCATGCGACGGGGTCCTGCTTCTTGTCGATGCGTCCCAGGGCGTTGAGGCACAGACCATCGCGAACATGTACCTCGCTCTGGATAATGATCTGGAAATGATTCCGGTTATCAATAAAATTGACATGCCCAGCGCGGATATCGAAGG
>JAKQCH010000343.1 GCA_029573825.1 Spirochaetota bacterium
AGAATCCATATCTTCATATCGTTTGCTGGTTAACAGCATATTGATAACATGACGCAGCTCTACACGCCTTCTCCCAAGCTCAAGCATCAGCTCGGGGTTCTCTTCATACCCGAGGGACACGGTAATTTTCGCGAAATGCGGTTCCTCGTCCCTTGTGGAAACAGAAAAAGCCGGAAGATCAAAATGTTCCCTGGGCGCAGGGGGCGGTGCAACAAGAATACCTTCTTCCCGCTGACTCCGTCGCTCCTCAACATAATTCGCGACCAGCCAGGAAATACCGAACATTGACGCACCAAGAAGCACAATGCCCACAACCCAGAGAAGTATCTTCACTATCCGTGAAGTCGCTAAACCTGACGACGCTTCTTCCGCGCCGCCAACCTCCTCCTCGTCATCAACATCAGCCGCTAGTCTCTCATCATCGCCCATACGCAAACCTTTTTGTGATATAAATCCAGCATCTCAATAAAAAGGCCTGATGCTGGCACCGCATTATACGCAAATATACGATAAATTTCAATCAAAAATTATGTGACATAATATGCAAGACATCCAAATCTGTCAAGAATTTTATTGTATTACTACATATTTTAATGCTGAATTTACCGTTTCTCATGCACATTACCGCCATTCCTCATCGGGGAGAGGTCTTTCAACTCCCTTCTTCGTACTCTTTTCAAGGGCCTTGTCCCTGAGAATAACAATATCGACACGACGGTTGTACGCCCTTCCCTCGGGAGTATCATTTGAATCGATGGGACGATGCTGACCAAAGGCAACTGCCGATAGCTGTTTGGGATTCACATCCTCCTCTTCAGATAGAAACCGCAGGACGTTAATGCTCCGCGCAGAGGAAAGCTCCCAGTTGGTTTCATATCCGCCATCAGTCGCAGGGGGAGCGTTGGGCCTGTTATCAGTATGTCCTTCTATCCGCACATAATTGGGGATCTCCCTGACAATGCCGGCCACTTTTTTCAGTACAGGTTTTATGTTTTCACGGAGCCGGGCATTCCCCGGTTCAAAATAGGCATCACTGGTGAGCGTAATAATAAGGCCCCGCTCATCTTCACGAAGGCGCACCTTCTTGGCCTCGATTTCAGGCTTGAAGGCTTCAACAGCCCGTTTAATACGCGATGCCACCGCGCGTCCTTTTTGCGTGGAGGGAAGCACCAGCATATTGTTTCCCAGCTCAACAAGCTTCCCCTTCGCAAGGGACGATCCCCCCTCCATCACCCCGAAAGAGCCTTTCAAAGAGGATATCATCAGCTGAAAGTCCTCCTGGGGTACCGTAGAAACATCACCCATCATAATAATGAAGAAACAGAGCAGGAGGTTGTTCATGTCCCCCATTGTTACCATCCACGCCGGGGTCCCCCTCTTTTCAGCCTTTTTCTTCTTAATCGCCATTAATCTCCGACCTCGCTGGAGATAGCCTCCCTCTGAGATGGCGGCAGAAAGGATACGAGCTTGTCTTTCACAATACGGGGATTTTCCCCGGACTGAATCGAGAGAACCCCTTCCAGCATAATCATCTTTGTAAGGACTTCTTCTGCCGTCCGCAAATCAAGTTTGATAGAAAAAGGCATAAAGATCAGGTAACACATGATCGCACCATACAGGGTGGTAATAAGAGCGAGAGCGAGACCGGGACCAACCGCAGACCGGTCCTCCAGGTTCTGGAGCATAATAACCAGACCAATGAGTGTACCGATCATACCAAAGGAAGGAGCGATAGCGCCCCAGTTATCCCACACCATTTTATTTTCATCGTGCCGCGCAATGAGCTGTTCGATATCAGTTTCAAGAATTTTCCGAACAAGCTCAGGGTCGTTACCGTCAACGACCAGCTGTATTCCTTTCCTCAGGAACTCATCATCCAGATCGCCAAGATCATCTTCAAGGGCGAGGAGTCCTTCCCGTCGGGCCTTTTCCGAAAAGGAAACAACGGTAAGAATGAGCTCACCGGGATCATATTTCGACGGAAAGAATATAATTTTCATTACCTGGGTCATATTCAGGACTTTCTGCAAAGGGTATGCCACAAGGAGCGCTGAAAACGATCCTCCCACGGTAATAAAGACCGATGCAATAGAAACAAACCATATAACATTACCGCTACCGGAAATAATACCGAAAATGATTGCGACTGTTCCAAGACCGAGGCCGATTAAACTCGCTGTATCCATCCTTCAGGAAACTCCCTCAAATTTTCATTTATTACACACACAACAAGAACACGTTATACAGGTTCTTCATTGTATAATATCGGTAGATGAGATATTTTTATTGATAAGAAATACATCAGCCCCCGCATATTCTCCAAACACCATACCAGTGGAATAATTCCGGTCAACTTTTTTTCTATAAGATAATGCTTTTACATTAGACGAGGAGAACGGCAAACAGCAACGAAGGGACTTATCGGGGGGGTGATAAAATATCCAGAAAAATATCAACAAGCTCCGGGTCAAAGATCCTCCCCTTCTGCGATATCATAAAACTGACCGCATCGTCACTGCTCATCCCTTTCCGGTAGGGGCGGTCGTCAGTAATTGCGTCATAGACGTCACACACCGTGATGAGGCGCGCATTGAGGGGGATATCGGCACCCTTCAGACCGGAAGGATACCCGGACCCGTCCCAGTGTTCGTGGTGATGGAGAATACCGGGCATAATTCCGCGGTAGGCTGCTATATCACCTATTATCTCCACACCCCGTTCCGGATGCCGCTCCACCACGGCACGTTCATCAACGGTCAGCATTCCCGGTTTATCGAGAATAATCTCAGGTATGGCGATCTTCCCAATATCGTGAAGGATCGCGGAAATGGAAAGGATACGATTCTGCTCCTCGTTATATCCGATCCGTCCCCCCATCTTTTCCACGAGCCGGGCCACCCGCTCACTGTGTCCCGCTGTCCATTTTGACTTCGCGTCAATTGACCGCGTCAGGGCAATCAGTATACCCAGGAGCATGTTCTCCCTTTCATCAAGGAGGTTCACGCTGTTCAGGGCAACACCCACCTGATCAGCCAACATGCGCAGTACCTCTTCTTCGTCAGGATGGAAACCGCTCCCCTCCTTCCGGGATATAATAAGGGAACCGAGATATTCGCCGTAGACAAACAGGGGAACATTAATAATTGATCCGATATCCTCACCCACGAGATGACCGAAAAAATTCTGCAGGTCAATACCCTTCCGGTAACGAATCTGGAAATACTCCCGGTATGAGTTGCTCATAAAATTACGGACTTCTTCATCATGGATGAAAGGCCGCTCCCCCAGGACGTTCTCGTTGCCGCTGTCAAAATACGACAGAAGTTCGAACCCTTTCCTCTCATCATTGCGGATAACAATCGCGATATACTGGCAGACAACCATGGATGAAAGAATGCCGATGACCCGGTCCAGAAGGTCGCTCCTGGACACAGAGGAGAGGACCGCTTTGTCGATGCGGTTCATCGTCTCCATGGCCTTCATTCTTCTTTCAATCTCAGACATGTCATTGCGTATTTTTCCGGTGAGGATATTCACTGAACGGGCAACGTCTCCCACTTCATCGCCGCTCTGGACAGCGATTTCTCTGCCGTACTCTCCCGACGCGATTACAGAAGATACCTGTGACAGGTCACGAAGGGGCCGAAGGAGACGGGAGACAAAAAAATAGCTGAGGGCATTGGAAATCAGCAGCAGCAGAACAGTGAATATGACAACCAGCATCACATTGTCCCGAATAAAGACTGTTATCCCCTTTCGATCTATGTCAAAATTCAGGATGTACCTGTTCGAATCAACAGGCCGGGTTATATCGAACCGCACTGAAACACGGTCATTTCTTCCAAAATACATTGCGTGTGACACGTAAAAACGGTTACCAATGCATTTTCTGAGATCCCCGTACTGTGACAGGGGAACAGGTGCGGACCTGAATACATTGTTCCCGTCAAGATACACCCGTGACCATCGTTTCACACCGGTATCATATATATATGCCGAGATATCATGGAGACGGTGTGTCTTGATTGAGAAACTCCGTATCTGTTTCGCAAATTCCCGGATTTCAGGATTCTCCCGATTAAGGAGGAAAAGAAACATATCCCCCTCCTCGCTTCCCGCAGCGACGTAAAGCCGCTGCATCACTATGGTACGCGCAAAATTCATGAACTCCATGGTATTATGCATGGTGTTAAAGATAAATGCGAAATATCCTATCAGTAATCCGAAAATCATAAAGTACAACGCCATGCGGCGTCCCAGAGAGGGTTTCAAATAATCGTAAATGCGGTTTTTTATGCGTGAAATGGTCATGCTGTACAATGTTTGCCCGACAGAATCGAAATCCAGGAGGATAATTCTGCTGCGGAACCCGTGGACTTCATCAGTATGTATATTATTTGGAGTATACTACAGTAAATAATTTTTTCAAAAAAACAAATCCTATTCACCATCCGGAAAATTCCGCTCCCGGACTTCCCTGATCAGCTCGAGAACCTCTGAAACCGACTCCTTCACCACATACTTCCTGTCATTGGTAAGAGTAATAACGGTATCAGGACGGGCCTCCATTATTTCAATATGCTTTTCGTTGAGGATAAACTCCTCCCCGTTGATACGGTGTATTGTTATCATCGTCTATCTCCTCTTCCCCCTCTTTTTTTCATACCGGGAGAAAAAATCCTCCGCTCCGCAGTGCCGGACACTCTTCTCCGAACAGCCGGGATCACTTCCGTCATATATATATTCTCCATGCCCGCAGAAGAGCTCTTCAAGCCACATTTTCGCCGCAAGAAACTGGTGACTGGTGTAAAAGCGCCGGTCATCCCGGTTCAGTTCATAGTCCTTCCTTTTCCATACTGATGAGAAATCCTGTCCCTCCATCGGGGCAAACCTGTTTACTCGCTGTACCGCTTTCATGTAGGTGACAGTCTCCCCGGTATAGTACTGGCGGTAAAAGGCAAGATCATTCCCGGCAAGGTACAGAGAACGTAAACCGCACCCGAGGGCAAGGGCAACAGCCTGGGTCGTGACGATATTGCCTGTTGCAACGAATCCCAGGTTTTCTCCTGCTTCCTTCCACAGCGCATCATAGGGTGCTTCATGTATCATCCAGTTAAAGAAGCTCATGTCCCCGCTCCATGACCTGACAGCGCTGTGGGACATGCAGCTGAAAGCAATCAAATGTATGCCCGCAGTGTCAAGGGAATGGAAAAATCCCACCGGGATGGTTTCACATGATATCACATATTTCGGGGTAATCCCGTTGCGCAGCAGCGGACGCAGCGCCATGTCCACCGCCAGAAACACCACCTCTCTCCG
>JAKQCH010000374.1 GCA_029573825.1 Spirochaetota bacterium
CTCCCGGAGTTCGACGCGGACACCATACTCTCCGCACTCCGCCGGCGCAAGGGGGCCTTCGTTCGCGGCCATGGCATCGTCACCTACGGCACCGTGAGCCCGGAGCAGGCCTTCATTACCTTCAGCTCCATCTGCTTCTCCGCGTACGTGAAGTTCTTCAGCGACCTTTACTACAACGACATCCGGGACAGCGCGGAGAGGGAACTCCGCGACAAGGCCCTTGCATCATACAAATCATTCGTGTACGGGAAAAAGGACCAATGGAATTTACAGAAGGGGCCCATCACGGAAAGCGGGTCGATATACCGCGCCATTGCGGAAGCGGGGAAACTGGTGGTGGACTTCAGGCTGGTGGACTCATTTTTCGGGAACATCTCCTACCGGACCGATGATACGATTTACATCTCCCAGACGGGGAGCTCACTGGACGAGCTTCCGGGGTGCGTTGACCCCTGCCCCGTTGACGGATCATCATGCGCCGCAGTGACCGCCTCCAGCGAATATTCCGCCCACAGGGAGATATATCTCCGGAGCGACAGCAGGGCCATCCTTCACGGTCACCCGAAGTTTTCGGTGATCATGTCAATGCTCTGCGACAAAAAGGACTGCGAAAACAGGGGGCAGTGTCACATAAAATGCACACGGGAGCGTTTCATCAACGACATCCCCGTGGTGCCTGGGGAAGTGGGTACGGGGCGGTATGGTCTCTGCAACACCCTCCCTCCCGCGCTGACGGGACGGCGCGGCGCCATTGTGTACGGACACGGGCTTTTCACCACAGGGGAACGCGATTTCCGCGAGGCCTTCTCACAGCTCCTTGACATTGAACTGATGTGCATTGATGAATACGAAAGGCTGGTTCCCTGAGGTCAGGAGTCCGCTGACTCCCCGTGCTGCCGGAGTATTTCTTCTGCGAAGATTTTCAGCTTGGGAGACACCTTGAGGGGAGGCAGGTTAACCTTCACCTCTTCCGGCGGTTTTTCGTCCTCATTTCTGATGAGCTTGCCCAGGGCAAATACCATGCGGGCGAATATCTCATCAATCATGTCCTGACGTCCCGCCATCTTGTAGTATTTGAACGCGAAGAGGGGCTGCTTTTTATCGAAATATAAATGGTCCCCCACCCTCGTAAGGCCATCCTTGTAGCCGGTTTTCTCGAAGATCACTGCCGCCTTGTCGATCTCCCCCTTATTGAAGAGGTCATTTCCCTTGCGGATATACTCTATGCGCTGTTTCGGGTCCATGATATTATTTCGTTATTTTTGATGGTATAATTAAGATATTTTTCGGGGCGGGATTTTTCAAGCACTATTTTTCTTACTATCAGGAAAGATATACATAAACGAAAGCAGGATCAATAAAGGTTGATATTCATCGTCACTCATAAAACAAACAGCTCCTCCGGCTCCCAGTCAGTATCACCGCCGGAACTGTTAAAGTAATACTATTCAAGATGTAAAAATATCATCGCGAAAGATTTATTACTCCTCATTGAGCTGCATAAAGTAATCGTACACCGAAATAACGGCTTCATGGAGAAGAGGGAGCGGGAGGAACCTCAGTTCAGGATATTCCTTAAGCTTCAGGGCGCACTCCTCCAGGGTCATCTCGAAGTCGGCGGTTTTAAACTCATCTGCTATTCTACGGGCCAGAAGCCCGGTGAATTTGTCCGGGTCATCAGTGTAACGCGGAACAATTTCGGCCACAACGGCGAATATGTCTTCATAATTGTCATACCCCTTCGTGACGATTCCCGCATCTTCACTTATGAAGGCTGCCACATTTGTGGCGAGAGCGGCTAATTCCGGAACAGCAATCCCCCTCTCCTTCATCCCGAAGTCGAGGTAAAAGAGCAAGTCACCGTTTGTAAACATTTCCGGCTGCAACTCATTGATAAAAAACCAGGTGTCCTCAAAAACAGCACGCACACTCTTCTCACCGAACCTTTTAAAAAGCTCCCTGTGACTGAACCTGAATGAACTGTACAATTCGTCCATAACCTGAACCGTATTCATTGAATTAAATAATCCACCACCTGTTATTAATACGATCCATAATTGCATTATACATCACTTTTTTTAAAAATTCCTCCGCATTTTATTCAAACATAATTGACCCCTCAGTGCTATAAAAAGTATTGTCTCTTTTCAAACGGGATACAATATGCCCGACTACCAGATATAAGGATTTCACTGATGGCACCGAAAAAATTCTACGCAGTCGCAAAAGGGCTCAGGCCCGGCATATATGACAACTGGCCCGCGGCGAAAAGCCAGATCGACGGTTTCACCGGCGCCGTATATAAGGGGTTCACCAGCCGCAGAGAGGCTGA
>JAKQCH010000384.1 GCA_029573825.1 Spirochaetota bacterium
AGGTAGAGGAAAAAGCGCAGACAGTCCTTGATGTCCGCAATGAGTTTTCTGGCAGCTCCCTTGCGGACTTATATGATCCCCTCACGATGCCGCCAAAGCTCGTGAAAGCACATAATCAGCTTGATAAAGCTGTTGACCGCTGTTACCGCAGTCAGCCATTCGTAAGCGACATGAATCGGATGGAGTTTCTTTTTGAATTATACGAAAAGTATACAAATGGAATGTTTCAGAAAGAGAAAAAACCCGGTAAAAAGAAAAGTAAAGAAAGTGCTGTGGAAGCGGACCAGAAAAATATAGTAAATTAGCTTGACTCTCAATGCTATTATCACGATATTAAACACAGATCACCCCGTCCGCTTCGGCGGCGGGCGCAGGGCTGTCCTGAGGGACGGCCTTTGCTATTTAGAGGTTAATGAAAATGTCACAATTGCGAACTAGTGTCTATATTGATGGTTTTAACCTCTACTATGGGCAATTGAAGGGCACATCATATAAATGGCTAAATTTGCTGGAGCTGTGCCGGTCATATCTCGATGAAACAAAAAATATTATTGTAAAAATAAAATATTTTACAGCCCGGGTGAAGTCCCGTCCCGGTGATCCGGACCAGAGCGTCCGCCAACATGCATATTTACGAGCCCTGCAAACTCTTCCTGATATGGAAATAATATACGGTCATTTTTTGTCACATGTTGTTTCAATGCCCCTTGCTGATGGAACAGGTTATGTAAATGTTGTAAAAACAGAGGAAAAAAAATCTGATGTGAATATTGCCGTTCACATGCTGAATGATGCATACAGGGATGTTTATGATCTTGCGGTACTTGTTTCCAATGATTCCGATCTGTCCGAACCATTGAGAATTGTGACGCAGGAAATGAATAAAAAGGTTGGAATTCTTAATCCACATAAAAAGACGAGCAACGAGCTCGCAAAATATGCGATTTTTCAAAAGAAAATCCGGTCAGGCGCTCTTGCGACATGTCAGTTTCCTTTTGAGATTAACGATCAGCATGGAATAATACGTAAGCCACAATCCTGGTGATACTCCTATCAGCATTTTTAGATTATCTTCTATTAACAATCCCGCTTTTTACTCGAAAATAATAATTGCATTCTCAATATTTTTTTGGTATACATGATACAGACTTCAAGGAGGCACTCCATGGAATTTAACCTTTCTCTTTCAGCTGTTGCAACAGATCACCGCGCAGTACCCATGGACAAAAATAAAGTATACGATGTCATCATCGCCGGTGGCGGTCCCGCAGCAATGACTGCGGCGGTGTACTGTATGCGGAAAGGCGTTGCGGCGGGATTTGTCACCGTGGACATCGGAGGGCAGGTGGGTGAAACATCAGGAATTGAAAACTATCTTGGTTTCAACTATATAGAAGGAAGCCAGCTCGTCGAAAAGTTTGCGGGTCAGATGAAGCAGTTTGAAATAGGTCTGAGCGAGGGATACGCTGTTACTGAAATTAAAGACGGCAGGGAGAAAGAAGTGGTCCTAGAAAACGGGGACCGATATCGCGCGAAGAGCATAATACTTGCTACGGGAAACCGCTGGCGTAAACTCAATGTGCCGGGAGAAACGGAACTTACCGGGCGCGGTGTGGCGTACTGTGCGATCTGCGATGCGCCGCTCTTCGCCGGGAAAAAGGTTGCCGTCGTGGGAGGCGGCAATACCGGTATTGAATCGGCGATTGATCTCGCGAAGATTGCGGAAAAAGTAACTGTCATACAGATATTAGACAGGCTTACCGCGGACAAGGTGCTCATTGACGCGATGCAGCAGTTCAATAATATGGAGGTTCTCCTGCTCCATGAAGTGAAGGAAATTCAGGGAGACAAAACCGTACATGCGGTCGTGGTCAAAGACACGGTGTCAGGCGGGGAAAAGTCCCTTGATGTACAGGGGATATTTATCTCGATCGGACTTATGCCCAACACCGATATGGTAAAAGGTGTTGTGGAGCTTAACGGATTCGGCGAGATTGTGGTGGACTGTTCGTGCAAAACCAGCGCTCCGGGAATTTTTGCGGCGGGTGATGTGACCTCAGTGCCCTACAAGCAGATAATTATTGCCGCAGGTGAAGGTGCGAAGGCGGCGCTGTCCGCCTGTGATTATATTCTCAAAGAATAAATACCGTCCATGATTTATGTGCCGGTGATGCGGACTACATTGAAATAAAAAAGGAGGGAGTATGTCACTGTTCGATGATAAAGTAAAAAAACAGCTTCAGGAAGCCCTGAAACCCATGGTAAACAATGTGAACCTTGCACTGTTTACCCAGACACTTGAGTGCAACACATGCAGGGATACCCATCTCTTCCTCGGGGAAATATCGGAGTTGTCTGATAAACTGACCCTGACTGTATGGAATTTCCAGACGGACAAGGATAAAGCGGAGCAGTATGGCGTTGATAAAATTCCGGCCATCGTAGTGCTGGACAGTGAAAACCGGGACCATGGAATAAAATTTTACGGACTTCCGGGAGGATATGAAATAAATTCATTTATCAGAATTATCCTTGAGATGTCCGGCCTGAAGGAGCAGCTTCCCGATGACCTGATGAAGCGGATACAGGGCATTAAAAAGGATATTCATATCCAGGTATTTATCTCCCTGACCTGTCCCTATTGTCCGGATGCCGTAAGCACTGCTCACCGGCTTGCTCTTGAGAGCGAACACATAAAGGCGGACATGGTGGAAAGTTCAACATTTGTTCCATTAGCGATCAAGTTCAATGTAAGTTCGGTGCCGAAAACGGTAATAAACGGAACACAGGAATTTGTCGGAACAAATCCTTTGGGCAAGGTCCTGGATTTTATTGAAAAGGTGTAGACGCTCAGGGCAGGAGTGAATCTTTCCCGTGTGAAGTACAGAAGCATGGGATTTTCCGGGGGTGTGGTAATGAAAGTCAGAGTTGGAATTAAACGCGTTGCGTGTTTTGTGGTGGCAATTGCCGCGGTATGTACCGTTCTCCAGTGTTCGGAGTCGCATGGCAGTCCCGGAGAAACCCTTACATCATTGCGCAACCTCTGGCAGGCGGGACAGTACCGTGATGCCGGTGAGCTCATGACCGCAGATACACAGGGACTCATGGCGTATATCGGCAGAAAAAGGCCGAACCTTGCGGCAAACCACTTCGGTATTGATATGCTGTTTGCAAAAAAATCAGAGTGGACGGTTATAAAAAATGATGTTGAACGCGACACCGCTGAAATCCATGTGAAATACTCGGTTTATCCCGTTGAGAACATGAAAGGATTTACCGCTGTTTTCCGTTTTAAAAAAGAGAGGGGTTCCTGGCGCTGGGACCTGGAGAAGGAGCTTTCCGCCCTGAAGGACGGCATTGAGGGACAGTAAAGGGGCTGCGGCGGTGCTGCTTTAAAAGATTGAAATTCCCAGATTCAGAAGTATATCGTCCCGAAGCTCGATAGCTGATTCGTTATCGGGGTCGATATTGAGGAAATTAAGACAGGCAATATACGCCAGGAAAAGGTCACCCGCCTCGCAGTACAGGTTTATCAGGTTGAAATGTGTTTCAGCGAGTTTCGGATCAGCTGCAAGGGATTTCGAATAATAAAACAAAGAAGACTCGTAATCGCCAAGCTCCCAGTAAACCCCGGCAAGGTTTGCGAGAATAACCGCGTCATCCGGATACAGTTCCGTCGCTTTTTCCAGAATTAGCACCGATGCCCTGAGCCTCCCCAGCTCGCACAGGGATATTCCCAGGCCGTTCAGGATATCAGGGTCGTTGCCGTTCAGGCGTATGCCGATGCTGAAAAGCTGGAATGCTTTTTTAAACTCACCGCAATCAACATAGTCATATCCGAAATCGACAAGGCTGTAACGGTCGTTGGTGAAAACGCCCATTTCCTCCTTGGTGAGAATGCTCTTCAACTGTTCTTTATAATTTTTAATTTCCTTCATTCATTTCAACAAAAAGTCAATTGATAGCTGATTCAAGACTATATACGGCATTGAAGAATATGTATTTTAGAGCAGTGAATTAATCAATGAAAAAAGTCATGATATTTAACAAAAATATTAAAAATGCCCGGTGTCTGTATTGGAGTTAAATGGTGTGGGAAAACGGCACGAATCCGGGTTGTGCGGAATATTTTCCCCGGGGCATGGATTTTTTTAGGATTGATTAATAAGTGTGAAAAAAGGTAATGTAGTAATATGCACCCGGTAGACACTACTGACGTGTGTGTTGAAGGAAAGAAGAACTATTGAAAGGGGAACTGCACCATGAAGCTGCCACGATCATGCGGTGTACTGCTGCACATCACAAGCCTTCCCGGGAAACATGGAATTGGTACACTGGGAAAGGAAGCGCGGGATTTTGCTGATATCCTGAAGCGGAGCGGGCAGCGTTACTGGCAGCTGCTTCCACTTGGTCCCGTGGTGTCGCCTTTCGGGTATTCACCCTATGCATCGACCTCTGCGTTCGCGGGAAACCATCTTATGATCAGCGTAGCGTCACTTGCTGAAGAGGAATGGTGCTCTGTTGTCCCGGATGAATATCCTGTTGAAGAAGATCATTATGTTGCGTTTAACGATGTCGAGGAGCGCCTGAATACCTGTCTTGAGGCGGCGTTTCGCGATTTCAGAAATATTTCCTCCGGGGGCATACGGGATGAATTTGAGGCGTTCTGCCGGGATTCCTCGTTCTGGCTCGATGATTATGCCCTCTATACCGCCCTTGCACATCATTTTGGAAGTTATAACTGGCTTGATTGGGAGAAGCCTGTTGCCATGCGGGAATCGGGCGCCATGTCTGAATGGCGGGAGAGACTTCGTGACCGGGTGCTGTTTCATTCCTTCGTACAGTTCATCTTCTTCAGGCAGTGGTGTGCGTATCGTGAATACTGCAGCGGACAGGGTATACAGCTTATCGGCGATATTCCTATCTACATCACCCTTGAGGGTGCGGACGCATGGAGCAATCCCGGCATCCTTGATCTGTGCGAAAAGACCGGCAGGCCCCTTTCCGTAGCAGGGGTGCCGCCGGATTATTTCAGTGAAACCGGCCAGCGCTGGGGTAATCCCCTTTACCGGTGGCGCGATAAGGGCGGTGCGCTCAATGAGGAGACGGTTGCATGGTGGAAGGAACGGATACTCCGCCTCACGCAGTGTGTCGATATCGTCCGGATAGACCACTTTCG
>JAKQCH010000399.1 GCA_029573825.1 Spirochaetota bacterium
ATCAGGGAGGCCCTGAATTCTGACAACTCTGTTCTGGAAAATGCGTATGACATTATTATCAATAAAAAAACATCACCCGGCGAAACGATAAAGCTTGATCTCATTTTCAGATCTGTGCGGGAGCTCTCAATTCCGGCGGAACTTTATGACGGAATGTACAGGTCTCGTTACACATGGTCAGGGCCGCAGTTTCCCGTGAGCACCCCCGCGTACCGTCAGGTAATTGTGACGCCGGTGTCCGATGATTTTTCCGGAAAAAAATACAAGATACCGTCGATAGACATTCCCCGCGAAACAATGGACAGGGTTAAAAAAGCTGATATCCGGAAAGTTGCCCGTGAAAAAAACGGTAAGCCTGTTTTGTACGTCGCGGAAGTTGAGGGGTATCCAAGTGCCGCAGGTGCGCTCCCTTCATATTCATTGCAGATTCTCCTTCATCCCGATGACATGAATTTTTCTGATTTCTTCGCCCTGCGTACTGTCGTGACAGACCTCGTGAAAATGAAACCTTCCTCCGTGGACCTGGATTTGATGGCCGGCATTCTCGGCGATCTGATCCTGTTTCTGATTGTAATGTACTTTCTGAATTTTTTCTTTCTTCTTCTCGAAATTGCCTTTTTCGGGCTGATTCTTTTTCTGGCCGGAAAGGTATCAGGGACTGACCTCTTTTCAAAAGTATTCTTCCCGAAGGGCCGGAAGAAATTCAGTTTCACCTCCGGATATATATTCAGCCTCAACGCCCTCATCGTGCCACTACGTATTGTGTACTATACCATTTCCGGTATTATCACACTCATCATCAAAC
Source organism: Spirochaetota bacterium (assembly GCA_029573825.1). Taxonomy (GTDB): domain Bacteria; phylum Spirochaetota; class UBA4802; order UBA4802; family JAGODF01; genus JAKQCH01. The sequence continues at coordinate 806 of JAKQCH010000399.1, forward strand.
TTTTGCGTCTTCATCCCGCAATCGATGTTTTCTTTGAGAAGAAGCCGGAATATATCGCCCCGGAAATCAGGATTGAGACGTTCAAAACATCGGAAACAGTACAGGACCTGGACCCGATCGAAACAGCGGTATTCATCAACAAACCTTCCCGCGCCGTCTCGCTGCTGGCCATGGATCTTTTTACGCGGGGCTATATCGACATCGTCAACCGTAATCCCCTGCAGGTGACGGTACGCAACAAATCGATGGAGGGCCTGCGGCCGTATGAAATACTGTTCATGCAGTCAATTGCTGAGGACGGCACACTCAGCACAAACAAAATCCCCGGAATCCTGAAAGCGGTCTCAGAAAGCCTCCAGGGGAAGATATGGAAAGCGGATATTCCCGCCACTGCACGCCATTACACCGAACGGATAGCTTCACACCGTCAGGAGTTTTCCAGCCGTACCGATTACCATACGCAGCGTGAATATTTCACGACGCACCATTTATGGCTGCTTCTCGATGACACATTTGAAACAGATGAGACACCTTTTATCTCCCGGGCTGCCGCTGACGCAAAACCTGACGAGGGAACCGTGGAAAGATTTTACAGTAAAATAATCAGCAATCCGGAAACTTCCTCAGGGGACATTCAGGATTTCGCCACGGGTATTGTGGAACGGGTGGAAGGAGTGTCCCGAGACATCGTCAGCAGTGTGGAAGGACTCTTTACGACCCCCGATGTCTCTCAGGCACTGCAGGCGGCTGCCGCCCAGGGCAACATTTCATCGTTCAGCTATGACGCCTGCCATTCAGCCTGTCACTCGGCATGTCATTCTGCCTGCGTCCACTCAGCGTGTCATTCCGCCTGCCATTCAGCATGCGTCTGCCATTCCGCCTGTCACTCCGCATGCCATTCGGCGTGCGTGTCCGGCTTTTAGGAACGCGAATCATGGACGCAGGGATGCTCACATCAGTCACATCATTCATCGAATCAACAAGGGAAGTGGTGTATCTCCGGGACGTCGATAAGATACTTATTATTCGCCCCAATAAGCTGCAGCACCTCAACGACACCGCCTACACCATGCTCCATGCCCTGTATCATGAAAATATTTCTCCTGAAGAAATGCTGTGTACGGTTTCACATCATTATAATGTCGCGGAAACGGTGCTTCAGCATGACCTGATGATGCTGATTACCACGATTGACGCCGTCATGAAGGATGAGTACGGCCGTGCCGAACGCATTGAAATGATCCCCTTCGATCCTGACAGCATAAAATTCCCCATTCTTTCGGAAATAGCCCTCACATACCGCTGTCAGAACAGGTGCGATTTCTGCTATGCCTCAAGCCCGTACCGGGGTGACATATCAAAGGAAATGACCACAGATGAGGTGAAGACCGTCATTCGCAAAATTAAGGAGGAGGCCCATGTTCCAACAATTTCCTTCACTGGCGGGGAGCCGACCCTCCGCAGGGACCTTCCGGAACTCATCGCCTTTGCCCGCGGCACGGGGATGCGGGTAAACCTTATCACCAACGGCATACAGTGCGGCGATGCAATTTATGCACGTGAGTTGGCTGATGCGGGTCTTAACTCAGCTCAGGTGAGTCTTGAGTCTCATGATGAGACAATTCACGATAGCATCGTGGG
>JAKQCH010000408.1 GCA_029573825.1 Spirochaetota bacterium
TTTGAACCTTGGATGGATACCTTCAGTCTGGCTTGGGGCAATTATCTCTCTCTCAAGCACCATGATAGTGCTGAAGACCCTGATGGGACAGGGACTTATCGGGACACTTTCCAGCAAGGTGATGATAGGAATGCTCATCGTGCAGGACATCGCGGCGGTGCCGATGATGATTATCCTTCCCCAGCTATCAAACATAGAGGAGGGAATGTCGGTGCTGGGATTCGCGGTGATAAAGGCCGTGGTGTTTCTTGCGTTTATTATATATGTGGGAACGAAATTTATCCCCTATATTCTTCGTATCATCGCGAAGTGGAATTCCAGGGAGCTGTTTCTCCTCGCGGTGACGGCCCTTGGTCTCGGTATCGGATATGCTACCCATGCAGTGGGGCTGTCATTCGCCTTCGGCGCCTTTGTCGCGGGCATGGTGCTGAGTGAATCGGAGTACAGCCACCAGGCGCTGAGCGATATCATCCCGCTCCGTGATATTTTCAGCCTTATATTCTTTACGTCAGTCGGTATGCTCATTGACCCGGCTTTTGTGATGGAACATGCGGGGATCATTTTCCTTTTGACCGGGCTCATTATTGTTTTCAAGGGAATACTTTTTTCTGTCCTTGCGAGGTCTTTCGGGTATGTCAATATTATACCAATTGCCGTGGGGTTGGGACTGTCTCAGGTGGGTGAGTTTTCCTTTGTTCTCGCGCGTCTGGCAGTGCAGGGAGAGGTGTTTGCCCGCGGTACGTATTCAATTATTCTATCAACCATTGTTATATCAATGGTGGTATCACCGTTTCTTTCACAGCTCGCGGCGCCGCTCTATTCTTTGAGGAGAAAATGGTTCATCCGTGAACCTGTCATGACAATCAACTTCCCCCGCGAAGGGATCAGTGACCATGTGGTGATTGCAGGGGGAGGACGGGTCGGACGTCAGGTAGCGGGAGTGCTGCAGCACCTGAAATGCCCCTATGTTATTATTGATCAGGACTACCGGCGATACGAATTTGCGAAAAGTGAAGGGCACCCTGTCATTTACGGAGATGCCAGCCAGGAGACGGTCCTTGACGCTGCTGAACTTTCCGGTGCCCGGCTGCTGCTCATTACAATACCTGCTATTACTGTCACCAGGGCAATTGTACGGGCCATAAAGGACAGGGGCATCAATGTCGAAATTGTTGCACGTGCTGCAAGCCTTGAGCAGATGGAGGAACTGTACGCGGAAAATATTACCCAGGTGGTACAGCCTGAATTTGAGGCAAGCCTGGAAATAACACGGCAGGCACTGCTCCATTTTGATCTGTCAGCAGTGGAAATTCAGAAATGTCTCGATGAAGTGCGGAGTAAATGGTACTCCCCATTTTACCACAATGAAGAACTTTACAGTGTGCTCACAAAGTTGAAGAATGCATCCTCAATGCTTGAAATCAGCTGGTTTAATATTACCGGGATATCCTCGGCAGCGGGAAAAAGTATTGGCGATCTGAAAGTCCGTTCGGAAACGGGGGCATCTATTGTGGGAATAATGCGGAGTGGTTCTTTTGTGCCGAACCCGGAAGCCGGTTTCAGGATGGAGGCGGGGGACATGGTTGCAATTATCGGCACATCAACCCAGCGGAACTGTTTTGAGCGGATTATTGCAGGGAATAATCCGGATAATGCATCCTGCAGAATTGATGCCCCTGAGGTGTGAGATAAATAACACGTGAAGGAAAGAGATTGTATCGCCCTGATTGTTATTGTTGTATTGGGAATGAATAGATGATTTTTTTGCTGCCAAGATCATATATCTCAAGGGCGGGAGAAAAGGGATAACCTTTGTGTTGTATGTATTTATCAAGCGCAGGATATACCCGCAGTACGCCCAGAAATATTGAAAGCTGGTTTTTGTAGGGAAACACGGCAACTACACTCTTCGTTTTTTTATATTCACTGACAATATATTTTTTCGCAATGGCAGGAATGCGGTCCCGGTATTCAGGTTCCAAGATACATCCTGCGATGCTCCGGAGTTTTTCCGCAGGCACCTTTTTGGGATCATCATAATATTGCCCGAAACCCTTTGTCGCGGATACATTGAATTCTTTCCGGAGGGTTTGATATATTGTGTTCTGGATGTCTCCGGTTCCTGCATAATCGCCGGTATGGTGCTGATACACAAGAATAAACGGACCAATTTCTCTCTCGGAAATATCCACAGTTGAAAAGAGTCCGCTGTAAATGAGGGCAATGAAAAATCCGGCAAGCACCATGATAACCGCATTGATAATCTTTTTCATAAGGGCCCTCCTGACCAAAGAAGAATTGACTGCAACAATCAGAGATGAATTTCAATTTTTCAAGAAAATTTTGTCACTGAGTTGTGTGTAGTGAATTGAGGATTTATATATTAAACGGGTACATCTAATAACTGATCTTTTCGGCCCTTGTGGGTATGTGATCTCGGTAATCGGTGCATTTTTTATACTGCATCACTTATTATTTCATGGTTTTTTAGAAGAGCCCATAAACAATATCACAGCACAGGATATATGTTGTTCCATTTTTGGGAATAAATGATGTGGAGATAGTTATGCAAAGATTTCCTGTGGCGAAGGAGATGTAGGGGAGAGTGGTGTAGGTAGAAAGACCTGCAAGAATAAAATAGCAGTAATTCTTAAAAGAATGATCACATCCTCTGTCTGCAGCTCTGAAAACAGGATTTCTGGTCCGTATTGAACTATAATCGGTGAAGATAGTGGCGCTAACCTGTAACCCCTCACTATCCAGCACATATACGCATTCAATTTCTACGGTACCCTGAATTGTTTGGGTAATAATTTCATTAAAATTAATTTCTTCGGATTTTTTCAGGGAATGTATTATTGAGCTAATAATTTTTTCATAGCGTATTCTTTTATTTTTCACATGTTTAAGTTCTGATATCATTTTTGCCCTGAAAGCTACTGCTGTAATATCAAGATTTTTCTGAATAACTTCTTGATCAAGTGAAAAGAATTCACCAGGCATGGAGAAATAATACCCTTGCAGGATATCCACACCTGCTTTCATAACGGTGAGAGCGGCGGCAAGCGATTCTATACCTTCAGCAATTACAAGTGAGCCGGTCCGGTGAGAAAGGCTCACAATTGACTGTATGACTTCCTGCCGGTAAAAATCATTTTCACTTTCATAGACAAGGGACCTGTCAAGTTTGATAATGTCAGGTTTTATTAGTGAGATACGGTCCAGGTTGGAGTGGCCTGTTCCGATATCATCTAAAGCGATAAGAAATCCATGGGATCTGTAGATTTCTGTGAAATTCAGAATTTGTTCAACATCCTCAATTTCATTTTCAAGAATTTCAATGACAATATTTGAAGGGGAAAGTCCCAGGGTCTTTGAGGTATTGAGGAGGTGATTGGAGCCTGCAGTGGTTGAATTTATTGTGGATACATCAATATTAAGGGAAATGAGAATTGAATCACTTATGTTAATGCAGGCAAAGGTTTCAAGCGCCTTTTTCCTGCATAGCCGGTCAAGTTCCAGAACAGAGTTGTTTTCCCTTGCTGCGTTGAATAGAAGAATGGGATTAAGTGTCTCCCCGGTGGAGAGATTGATACCTCTTGAAAGTGCTTCATAACCGATAATTTCATTTTTTCTGACCGAGACAAGAGGCTGGAAATATGTAGTAATTGCCTCTTTTCCAAGAATTTCTTTTATATCAAAATTTGATGAATTGTCCATAAGAATAACCCCTTATCATGTTCAAATAAAAATGGAAAATACAATTGTTGATGATGATCCTGTGAATACATAATATCAGTAGAATAATAATACCAAGTGAATTATACGTTTAATGTAATTTTCATAGTGATATTTACACTGTTGTAACATTGGATAAAAGGTCAGCATGTCAGTTTCGGGGCGTTTAAAATCTGGTTTTCTGGTGGAAAGTAGTACTTGACTTTATGTAAAAACATAATTGAATTCATTACATCACACAATAGACCGGAGAAACAACGATGGTGCAGCTTGAAACATTTCAGCCATTTCTTGTGTCCCTGATGCTTGGAGCGCTTCTTGGTTTTGAGCGCGGTTTTTCTTTTAAAACCCGCGAAGAAGGTGAGGATATATTTGCAGGAATAAGGACATTTTCACTCATTGCTCTGTTCGGCTGTCTTGCCGCTTTCCTCGACAAAAACCTCCATCATGGAATACTGGTCATATCTTTCGGGGCTCTTGCAGCTTTGACTGTTGTATCATATTTCGTAAGTTTTTACCGATATAACGACCGGGGAATCACCACGGAAATCAGTATATTTATCTGTTTCTCAATCGGTGTTATTGTGTATATGGGATTTTTCACCATTGCTGCGTTTATTACCATTCTTGTAGCGGTGATGCTTTACCTGAAAGAAACCCTTGAAAAAATGACACGGAGAATTGAGTCCGATGATATCCGGGCCGTACTGAAGTTTGCGCTGATTACCTTTGTTGTACTCCCTCTTTTCGACCCCCGATTTGCCGTCACCCTGAATGACATTGAATTTTTGCGGATGAGTGTACCGGACACATACCGGGAGTTGATGAATATTGAACTGATCAATCCCCACACGGTATGGCTCATGGTTGTGTTGATATCAGGAATCGGTTTTACCGGATATGTGGCGATTAAAATGCTTGGATCAAGAAAGGGGACCGGACTCACCGGTTTTCTGGGAGGACTTGTTTCCAGCACTGCAACGACCATGACTTTTTCCAGACGCAGCAGGGAAGAGGAGCAGCTTTCCCTGTCCTTTTCTCTGGCAATCATTCTTGCATGCTCAGTAATGTTTCCGCGGGTCCTTGTTGAAGTCCTGGTGATTAACCCCCGTCTGCTGCCGACCCTTGTCATTCCCATCGGAATGATGGCGGCAGGAGGCTTTATTGTGAGCATGATTATATGGAAACGAACGGAAAAGGAAACAACTGAAGAAGTACCCCTGAAAAACCCCTTCAATATAATGCCTGCGGTAAAGTTCGGATTGTTTTATGCCCTCATCGTACTTATTACGAAGCTGGCCAGCGCCCTTGCCGGAGACAGCGGGATGTATATTGTAAGTGTAATTTCGGGGCTGACTGATGTTGATGCGATTACCCTTACCATGAGTCAGATTTCACGGCAGGATCCCTCAAAGCTTGGGCAGGCAACCGTCGCCATAACCCTTGCAGCATTTTCAAACACCATGATGAAGGCGGCACTGGCTTTTTTCCTTGGTTCATCGGGGTTAAAAAAAATTGTGCCAATTGCTTTTGGCATCATCATTCTTTCCGGCATTGGAGGACTGATCGTTGTCGGGATTATTGACTGATTTGCCTGTCAGGTTATTACGGGATTAATAATTATTAAGGCAGTTTCTTCGTTTTCATCTCTCTTTAGTGTGTTCTGGTAACAGTCAACCTTCCTTTATAGTAGTGTATTATTATTTGACATTATAAAATCACTATGGTACAAATAATTCTTTTTTGCCTCAATTCTTCCGCTCATGATTTTTTTCATAAGGGAGCAAATGTATGAATACGCTTGTCACAGAAAAAATAATAAATAGAATTATTTTTATCCTCGCAACGTTTTTCCTTCTTTCGGGAATATCATCGGTAAAAAGCGGGTCGCATGGTATTATCTACTTTTCAATCCTTGCGGGATCTGGAATATACTATCTGATCTACGCTATTAATTACTTCTATATAAAAAAAGAGACAATACCGGTTTCGCTTATCTACATTTCTCTGACCATTGAGGTGCTGACGCTGTTCTTTGTTAAGTTCTCTTTTCACTTCGATGAATTCAACGGTTACGGGCTTTCAATCAAGGAACCGGCTACCTTTATAATTTACTTTGTGCTGGCGGTTGTTCATGGTCTCCGGTATAACAAAGGACTGAATATTTATTATGGTTTGCTTGCCACCGGAACTTATGTGATCCTCATTCTGTTAGGTATTTTTGACGGTAATGTTGAATTTATAAAGGATTCACGTTTGATTTTTACACCCCAGAGTCTCCGTTTTCCCACAGAGTTCGCAAAGATCCTGTTCCTGGGGGGAAACACTTACTTCCTCTATCTTATGGCGGACTTCACATCAAAGAATATCAGAAAAATTAATGAGGCGAAGGCGGAGTCTGATAAAAATCTCAGCGTATCGGGAAGTCTCCTTGTAACAGTGAAAAAGGCGGCGGGAGACCTCACCTCAAGCAGCGGAGAGCTGCGGGAATCAACAAATAATATTGCGGGAATTCTTGACGATACCAGCAAAATGATACAGGAAATAACAGAAGTTTCGCAGAGTTTCACGAAAAGCATTGGTGAGATGCGTAAAAAAATATCAACCCAGAATGAGACTGTTGAAAGCAATTTCAAAATTATTGAGGAGATTTCAGAACTGATGGAGGAAGTTCACGGGGACAGTGAAAAGCAGAGCACGTACGCCAGGGAGGCGCTGGTCCAGGCGGAGATGAATGAAAAATACATTCAGATCAGTTCGGATTATATTTTTGAAATGCGGGAAAACTCGATCCGGATTGAGGAGATATCAAAAACAATCAACGAGATTGCAGACCAGACAAATCTTCTTTCGCTGAATGCAGCTATTGAGTCCGCACGGGCCGGTGAATTCGGGAGAGGATTTGCCGTCGTGTCCGATGAAATTTCCAAGTTGGCCGGTATCAGCAGTGATTCCTCAAAGGACATTTCAAACATAATAAAGAAAACGGTGCAGAACATCGCTGATGTTTCTGCAACGGTTGAGAGCATGTCCGAAGGTATGAAAACCATCATTGATTTTGTGAAAGGAGACTCGGCGTTTATTGAAAAGCTGAACCAGAAAACCGGCAAGGAATACACTGACAGCCGTCTCCTCTATTCCACAATTGAAGATATTAGCAGGACAACAAAGGAGGTTGTGGAACATTTCAACAGGCAGACAGAACTGAATCTCGTTATTCTGGAATGGATGGAGAAGATTACCAGCATGTCAGAACGGATATCGTCAAATATCAATACCCTCATGATTGTTTCCCAGAAACTGGAAAACCGCTCAAATGACATGAATGGTATCCTGGCTGATGTGAATGCTGTGAGCAGTATCACCAACCAGGAAGAAAGTATTACCCCTTTATAACAACATTCACAAGTTTCCCTGGAACAGCAATTACCTTCACCACCTGTTTCCCGGAAATTAGTTCTTTGATTTTTCCGTCATCAAGGGCCGCCTTTTCCATTTCCTCTTTTGTTATGGATGATGAAGCGTTCATTTTCGAGCGGTTTTTCCCGTTTACCTGAAATACAATCTCTATTTCCTCTTTCACCGTCAGGTCTTCCCGGAAACCCGGCCAGTTATGGCGGTAGAGAAGCGTTGGACGGCCAATGCTTTCCCACATTTCTTCGGCAACATGGGGCACAAACACTGAAAGCATCGGTATCAGCGAATTGAATATCTCGGACAGTACCAGCTTCCCTTCACTGGTGGAGAATTCATTTTCCGGTACCTGGTAAAGGGCATTGGTGAGTTCCATCATTCGTGCAATAGCGGTGTTGTACTGCATCCGTTCCCTTATATCATAGGTGACTGCCTTAATGGTACGGTGAAGCTCAGACCGGATTTTTTTTAGTTCTGTGGATAGATTAACTCCTTCCGGGGATCCTTCAGGAGTATAGAGTTCCCTGAATTTTTCGACAAAGCGCCATACCCGTCCAACAAAACGGAAGCATCCCTCGACACCCTTGTCGGACCAGTCAAGGTCTTTGTCCGGGGGAGAGGCGAACAGCATGAATAGACGCACCGTGTCGGCGCCGTATGATTTTATTATTTCATCGGGGTCAACGACGTTACCCTTAGACTTGCTCATCTTGGAGCCGTCTTTGATAACCATTCCCTGCGTGAGGAGCCTGGTGAAAGGTTCACTGCACTGAAGGAGTCCCAGGTCCTGCAGGACCATGGTAAAAAATCTCGCATACAGAAGGTGCATTACCGCATGCTCAATGCCGCCGATATACTGGTCCACGGGCATCCAGTAGTTCACCGCATCGCGGTCAAACATATCCTTCGATCCGGGAGACGTGTATTTCGCGAAATACCAGGATGAGTCAACGAAGGTGTCCATGGTATCCGTTTCCCTGACGGCATGACCGCCGCATTTGGGACAGGTTGTGTTGACAAATGAATCCATCTGCTTCAGAGGAGATTGCGAGCTTCCCTGAAAATCCACATCAACGGGAAGCACGACAGGGAGCTGATCGTCGGGAACAGGAACGGTGCCGCACTTCTCGCAATATACAGCAGGAATCGGACATCCCCAGTAACGTTGCCTGGAAATGAGCCAGTCTTTAAGGCGGTAATTAACATCTCTCTTCCCTATCCCTTTATCTTCCGCGTAGTCGCTGATCTTTTCAATTCCTTCGCGGTTGTTCATGCCGGTAATGGGGCCTGAGTGTATACAGATGCCGTCATCAACATACGCATCTGTCATGGTATTGATATCGAGGGGTGAGTCAGGATTATCAATAACGACCTTTATGGGGATATTGTATTTTTTTGCAAAGGCAAAGTCCCGGGAGTCATGGGCGGGGACGCTCATAATCGCTCCGGTCCCGTACTCCATCAGTACAAAGTTTCCCACAAAAAGCGGAATTTTTTCGCCGTTAAAGGGATTGATCACCTTAAGTCCTGTGTCAATTCCCTCTTTTTCCTTGTCTTCGGAAAGACGCTCAAGAATTGGCTGATTTTTAAAACGTTCGATAAAATCGCGCACTTCACCCTGTGCGATTGTTTCCAGGAAGGGATGTTCGGGGGCTATAACCATGTAGGTCACGCCGAAAACAGTATCAGGACGAGTGGTAAAAATCGGAAAGTCTTCACCTGATTCAAGTTTAAAATTAACCTGGAGGCCCGTTGATCTGCCGATCCAGTTTTTCTGCATTACGAGCACACGCTCCGGCCATCCGGCTTTCAAAATGTCATGGCCCTTCAGAAGTTTTTCCGCATAGACGGTAATTTTGAAAAACCACTGGTTCAGTTCTTTCTGAATGACTTCAGAATCGCAGCGCCAGCATTTTCCATCCTCGACCTGTTCGTTTGCAAGCACTGTTGCGCATTCCGGGCACCAGTTGACGGGGGCCTTTTTTTTATAGGCAAGGCCCTTTTCAAACATCCTGCAGAATACCCACTGGTTCCATTTGTAGTATTCAGGCTTATAGGTGGCAACTTCCTTGTCCCAGTCATAGGAAAATCCAAGTTTGGCAAACTGGGATTTCATGTGGCTGATATTGTCCCTGGTCCATTTCATGGGGGGGATATTGTTCTGGATTGCGGCATTTTCTGCGGGGAGACCGAAGGAGTCCCATCCCATGGGATGCAGCACATTGTGGCCGTTCATTGTCATAAACCTGGCCATCAGGTCGCCGATGGTATAATTCCGCACATGACCCATGTGAAGCCTGCCGGAGGGATAGGGAAACATTTCAAGAAGGTAGAATTTTTTTTTCGAAGTATCCTGCCGTGTCTTAAAAATCCCTTCATTAATCCACCGGGCCTGCCATTTTTTTTCGATTTCCTGAAAATTGTAATCTCGTTCCGCCATGGTTCTGATTCCTTTATTCCTGTTCTTGTAATATCGTTATTATTTCTTCCGGAGTGCCGGACTGTATTATTCTCTCTTTTACCATTTCTTTCTTGAGTATCGACATGATACTGGAAAGCAGTTTCAGGTATTCCTTATGCTGACGTTCTCCCGCTGCAACAAGTATAATCAGGTTCACCGGTTTGCTGTCAATTGAATCAAAATCAATACCGTTTTTAGATATCCCGACGGCAAAGACCATTTCTTTTACCGAGCTGATCCTGGCATGGGGGATAGCTATTCCAAAACCGATCCCGGTACTCATGATCTGTTCACGTTCCTTAAGGGCGGATATCAGCTCGTCAACATTATCACAGGCTGTTGATTCCCTGAACACCACAGCCAGTTCCTCAATCGCCTTGAGTTTGTTTTTTGATTTCAACTTTCTGATATATCTTTTATCAGTATACATAACAACAGGTTTCATAGTATATAACCCTTCAGTATTTTACATTGTAACCACCCGACGGTGGGCCATACATATTGCATGTCATAATTCAATACTTGTGATTAATCCCTTCAGCCGGAGCTCGGTATTTTTAACAAACAGACGAACCTGCAATAAGAATAATTATTCAGCGCGGAGGAAAATCCATGCCCGTATGTTTTTTACTTTGCCAGAATGATTACAAAAAATTAATAGTGTGTATGTTCCGTGTTAGCGTTCATGGCACTATTCCGTCATCTTGCAGTATGCAGGATATGAACTGTATATGATTTGTAAAGCATTATTACATGTTTAAAAAAAACGTAAACATGAATTCTCTATTTTGATACAAATTTCTCTCCATCAAGAATAAAAAAACCAAATTCCGCCAGGAAATTTGGCCTGAAATTCCTGATTTGTGATATCGAGTTGCTGTTAACAGAAAAATGCATTTCCTGCTTCACCGGATAGGAGTGTATCCTGCAATAGTCCTGAAAATCCTCAATTGTAAATAGATGAATATTCGGGGAATTGAACCAGTCATACGGAAGAAGGCTGTTTTTCGGCATTCTGCCTTTTAGCAGGAGCTGAAGCCGCATAGTGTAGTGGCCGAAGTTCGGAAAACTTATAATGGTATTCCGGCAAATCCGCATTATCTCCTGGAGCACAAATCTTGGTCGTTTTGTGTGCTGCAGCGTCTGGTTCAAAATAACATAATCAAATGAGTTGTCGCGATAATCAGCAAGGCCGTCATCAATGTCGCCCTGATAGCAGTACAGCCCTTTTTCAAGGCACATGCTTACTCCTTCAGCTGAAATTTCAACTCCATATCCGTCAATCTTTCGTGTGGTCTGGAGCTCCTCAAGGAGCTTTCCGTTTCCGCAGCCGAGGTCAAGGACCCGGGCATGTTCAGGTATTTCGTTAATAATCAGATCGTATCCAATTCTTAGAAATGATTGAAGGTCTTCCAATTTATTTTCCTGTTGATGAAAAAATAATTAATTATGAAATCATTTTACGGAACTGACTTTTAAGAAAATTAGATATATTTCTTTCAAGGCGGTCATCGGGTAAAAGAAATGCATCATGTCCCCTGTCAGTTTCAATTTCTGTATATACTACGTTTTTACCATTAGCGCGAAGTGCGTTTACTATTTCTCTGGATTGAATGCTTGGATACAGCCAGTCTGAAGTGAAGCTAATAACAAGAAAATCTGAAGATGTTGATTCGAAGGCCAGTAAAAGATTATCATCATAATCAGATTTGATATCATAGTAATCGATTGCTTTTGTCATGTACAGATAGGAGTTCGCGTCAAAACGGGTAACGAATTTAATTCCCTGATGATATAAATAGGATTCAACCATAAATTCTGATTGAAAGTCGAAGCTGTACAGCTCGGTATCCTGAAGGCGCCTGCCGAATTTTTCATGCATCAGCTTTTCGCTGAGATAGGTGATGTGGGCGATCATCCGCGCAAGAGCTAGTCCGTTTCCGGGGACACTGGTGCGGTAGTAATCACCGTTGTTCCAGTTCGGATCACGGTATATCGCCTGGCGCCCCACTTCGTTAAAGGCAATTCCCTGTGCGGAAATGGATGATGCCGCTGCGATAACAATTGATGATTTCACCATTTCGGGGTATGATATGGCCCACTGCAGCGCCTGCATACCGCCCATTGAGCCCCCGGTAACTGCCAGTAGTTTCGGTATTTCAAGATGCTGAATAAGGTGCCACTGGGCATTAACCATGTCCTGAATGGTGACAATGGGGAACTCAAGCCCGTATTCAATACCCGTTTCCGGATTGATGGATGACGGCCCTGTTGACCCGTTACAGCCGCCGATGACATTTGAGCATATAACAAAATATTTGGAGGTATCAAATACCTTTCCTGGCCCGATGTAGATGTCCCACCATCCGGGGTGAGGATCGTCAAGTGAATGATACCCCGCCGCGTGGGCAGTGCCGGAAAGGGCATGAAGGACAAGAATCGCATTTGTTTTCGATTCATTCAGAGAGCCGTATGTTTCATAGGCAAGGGTAACAGGGGCAAGTGTCCTCCCTGATTTCATTACAAGAGGATAGTCAGGGGGGGAACCAAAGGTATAATATTTGGTTTTAACTAAACCAACAGATTGGGGATCATCCACTGGGTGGCTGTTCATTGCTATCTCCAGATTTTTTACGAGATAGCAGGTTTATAAAAACGCTATCTCATCTCCCGGATATAATCCGTAGGAATTGGCACCATACTTTTACCAGCTGGTTGCCGTGGTGTCTCAGGGCCTGTCCCTCAACCACTCTTGATAAGATATCTCAAACTGTAACAGTTTTGATATTCAGGTATTATTAAGGAAGTGTAGCATATCTTTTAAAATATGACAACTTCAAATTAAAAAAAACAGGACTAATTCCGGAAATTTGCTATTGTAAAAGCTTGTCAAGCAGTGATAACAGCTCAGCTTTTTCAAAGGGTTTGGTGAGATATGCATTTGCATTCATGTTTTTATCATTCATCTTCAGCGTTTTTTCGCTTAAAGCAGAAACAACAATAATTTTCGATTCAGGATCAATTTTCTTTATTTCCTGAACCGCCTCAATGCCATCTTTTCCGAAAATTGTGATATCCATTGTAACAAAATCAGGTTTCCCGGTTTTATATATCTCCAGGGCATCGTCTCCGTTATCAGCTTCCGCAATGACTTCATGACCTCCTTCCTCGAGAGTTTCACGAATTACGCGGCGCATGAATTTTGAATCATCAACAATCAGACCTCGTGCCATAGTAGTTCCCCCTGGAATGCACTCCCTCTTTCATGGAATCAATGATCGGTTCTTATTCCACCTGCAAAACGAAAATGCCAGTCCGCAGGAGGCTGTTTGTATCGTTAAATACTTACAGGCGCTATTATTCAAGTACTTTTTATTCCCGGATAATCTGCCGTGTCAGAGGAGTCGTTTCCATTCCATCCTGCTCAACCATTATGCTGACCGCGGGACTGTTCTTGAACCGCAGCACATTGAGCATAAAAATTTCCAGCTTGTTCAAAACTCCCGGAGGCAGCAGATTGCCGTCGATCTCAATTGACATGGCTGGATAATTGTTTTCCCTGGCCCAGGGTGTATATAATCCCTCAATAACCCTGCCGATCAGGCAGGCGAAAGGGGATATATTCACTATCCCGGAATACCCGTCCTGCATGGCAGTGGCAGCCACCCCGGTTGAAATACTGATTTCTGAATAGAGGTCATGGCTGACAAAATTATTTTCCGTGTTTTTCATGATTTCCTTCATATCATGGGGTGTTTCCGGAATCAGGTTAGAAATTCCCAGGGCCTTCTTAATTTTCTTTTCGACACGGTGTTTGTAAAATGCTTCAATATGCCATTTTATCAGATCATTGAGTTCCTGTGAAAAAAGTTTCCTGTACCATGGTATAAGTTTCAGCCGCTTTTTCAGGTCATACCGGCGGACAAAATCACAGTAATATATCCACTCACCGATACCTGAAACCTTCCCAATGATGCCCCGCTCACTGAAGTGCTGGATCAGTTCATCAACGGCAAAGTCATCACGTCGTACATATATTTCACCAACAATGAGAACTTTCGGGCACTGATCAATAGTACGCTTCAGTGGAATTCTTGATATTTCAAGGCCGATCTCCTTGAGTGTGGGAAGTATCTTTGTGACATTTTTATCAGTGACACTGATCATCCGGTGCCAGAGAGCATCGTATGTCTCCATGGCGCTTGCCGGGTCCGCAGCGCAGGTGCGGAGGGATGTTTCTATGTCTTTCATGTAGTCCCCGATGGTCAGACCCCACCATCCGTACCGGGAGAAGTTAGCGCCGAGTTCGTTATAAGAGTTGTCAGAGTCCAGGGTGAAAACCACCACATTCTCAAGGCGCAGGTCTTTGAAAAGATTTTCATAGAATACAAAATACTGACCGGTCCTGCATGGTCCTGTGGTGGTGGGGACAAAGAGAAGATATATTTCATCTTTGCGATATTTTTCAGAGGAAAAATATTTCAGTGCACTCCCGAGAACCAGATGTGAGGGAAGGCACTCTTTACCGGATGTGTGGTTCCGGGCCATCTGGAGCGTATAGACGTCAGGAACAGGCATAGCTTCTGCGTTTGCACCGAAAGACCGGATAGAGGACGCAAGAAGTTCCGCACTGAGTCGCCCCATGCTGGAAAGAAGGATTTTGACTTTCGGGTTATGCTTGATCGGAATTTTCTCTCCGGTGTTGCTGTTCATGATATGGATATCATCATTGTCATTTACAAACCGCAGGCCGTTATCATACCTCTCCTGTCTGATTAAATCGATTTTTGAACGGTATCCTTCAATGATGTCAAGAAACGCTTCAACGCGGGTATCAACTCCGGCATCTGCGCTGTGAGAGTCAAGCTCAAGGATAAGAAAGGGTTTGATACCCATGATCCACTTCAGGTAGTGGAGCATAAAGGAGTCCGGGGCGCAGGAGAAGTTGCTTACGTACGTTACAAAAATATTATCTTCATCCTTCAGCATCATAGCGGATTTCATGTCCTGCTGACCGTAATACCAGTACATGTTGGGATAAATTGAATTCTGTTCAAAGGGAAGAATATCAAAGGGAATAATTGAATATCCCCGTGAAGAGAATTTTCTCGGGATTCCCATGTTGGCATCCGGCGTGAAGGCATTGTACGGCCTTCCCAGAAGAGCGATAACAGGCCGTTTCGCTTTTCTGGATTCCTCAAGGGCCTTTCTCCCCAGTTCGGATGCCTTTTCCCAGAACAGCTTCTGCTTTTCCATGCCAATCTCAAATGCGACCCTGGAATCACCCTCGCTGAAACCCAGTTTACGGCCCATTTCAATAAAGGACTCCATTGCCTTGTTATTTCCATATTGGAAGCTTACCACGGGCGTCAGATATTTACTGTTCGCAATTTCAGGGAAGGCCTTCTGAATATAATACGGGAGGCTTTGTGTTATCGGGCAGAAGTTTGCGGGGGTATCCTCCTCGTAACTTTCCATGTCGCGAAAGTGGGGAACAAGAATGTAATCATAGCCGCGGTCAAGAATATCCTGAACCGCACCATGGGCGATTTCAGCAGGGAAACAGTAGTCGCTTTCAACCCTGGCAGTTCCTTCATGGGAGATGTTTTTTGACAGCACCGCTTCGACACCGAGGGTGTGGAAAAACCACGAATAGAGAGGCCACAGTGTATATACAGAGAAGCACCGGGGAATGCCCACCACCGCGCTTGTCTTTTTTTCAAATTTCTCAGAGTCCGGCGAGCATTCATTGAACATAAGGTCGTTACGCTGATCAACATAGTTAAAAACTTCAGCCTCATCGAAGTTGTTTTTCTTTCGCGTGTTTGTGTATTTATTGCATCTGCCGCCGAACATATACTTGTGGCCGTTTACGTTCAGGACACGGATGGGGCAGTAGTTGTCACATGCCTTGCATTTGAATTCACGCTCGTACACAATGTCTGTATTGAGAATATCATCAATGATATATTCTCCTTTCATTATAAACCCGTCTTCATGTTTCTGCTTTGCAAGGATTCCCACGCCGAAACATCCCATCAGTTCAGGATCAGGAGGGACAATAATATCCTTGTCCAGCAGCATCGCAAAGGCGAGGGGAACCGCCCTGTTTTTTGCGACACCACCCTGGAGCACGATCGTGTTCCCGATGGTCCTGTTGCCGACCACACGGTTCAGGTAGTTGGACACAATTGATGTCACCACTCCTGCAGTAATATCTTCCCGCGTTGCTCCCTGATGAATTGCGTTCCGTATATCGGAATTGATGAAGGCGGAGCAGTGCTCCCCGAATTTAAGGGGTTCCGCTGCGTGGACCGCGATATCGCCGATTTCTGACGCATGCTGGATGTTCAGGTCCCCCTGTGCGGATTCTTCAAGAAAAGAACCAGTGCCGGCAGAGCATGCTTCATTCATCGCATAATCAATGGGCACCATGTTCTGGAGGTGCACATACTTCGCGTCCTGGCCTCCGATCTCAAAAATCGTATCAATATCTTTCTTATAGAACGTGGTACCGACAGCGTGAGCGATAATCTCATTGTAGACTGCCGGAGTTTCAAGGAACACCCCGAGAATCTCCCGGGAAGAACCCGTGGTTGATGCAAGAGTAATGCGTATTTCTCCGTCACCGATATCATCACGAATCTGTTTCTTTATTTCGATAAGACAGTTTTTTAAGGCACTGACAGGGTCTCCATGGGTGCGTCCATAGTATGAAGCTGTGGTTTCATTCGTCTCGATGTCAATGAGACATGCCTTTGTGGTCGTGGAGCCGCCGTCGACTCCCAGAATGTATTCTTTACCGGCTACAACTTTCCCCTTTTTCGAAGGAATGTAGGTTACTCTTCCTTCCGCGCTTTTGAGACTCTTAAAACGCTTATAGTGAATTTTGGCTGGTTTTAAAATTTTTTCAATAGAAGGCAGGATACTTCCGTTGTCTTTAGCGAGAAGCGCCGCGCCGTATGCTTCAAAATAGGGGGCCTGTTCAGGAATGATAAATTCGACTTCCGGGAGCCGTTCGCGTATAAAGGGGACGATATATTTGTTCTGTGTCACTCCCCCGGTGAGAAGGACACTTCCTCTGGTTACGCGCGCCCTTTTCAGAAAGTCAATGACCTTTGTCGCCATGACATCACTGAGCGACAGCACAATGTCCCCCTTCGTCGCCTCACCTTTATTGAGACGGTGGGTACAGTCGCTTTTCATGAACACCGAACATCGCGATGAAAGTGACATTACTTTACATCCTTCCGGAATGGTGTTAATATCATCAAGCTTCATATCCATACGGGCAAGCTGCTGTTTGAAGAACTCTCCGGTACCTGAAGCGCATTTGCTCCCTGAGAAGTTCGCGACGATCTTGTTCTGCTCATTAACTGTATACACAACGAGGTTTTCACCTCCCAGTGATACGACGGCATCGACATTATGGCGTATATTCTTAAGGGCTTCTTCAATGCAGAGAGGTTCAATGATACTGTTGATATTCAGGAGATGTCGTCCCTCAGTGCCTGTTGCAAGGGAGATAAGGTCAGCAGGAAGCTCTTTTGAGGACAATATTTTTTTCAGGGTCCGTGAGAAATCTCCTTCATGGGGCTCCACGGAACTCCAGAGAATTGAATTTCCCTGAAGCATGGTGACCTTGACATTTGATGAGCCTATGTTTATACCGAGACTGTGCATGTAGGTTCCCCTGTACGCGAAAATTAGAGCCGTAGATGCTACTTGTAACAGACAATTTGTCCATTGTTTTTTTATTCTTTTGTTGGATTTTCACCGGTAAATAGTATAAGTTGGGAAACGATTATTCTTCGGCATTACTTTTTATGAAAAGGAAATTTCTTGCTATTATTGACCAATGTTATACAATTGAGCCCAATCAAAGTTCGATAAACTGAAAAAAATAATCGATTTTGATCTGTCCATCAGGGAATAAATTTTAATTCTATCAATAATCTTCCGGTTGGAGAAAGTGTTATGAATGCGATGGCGTTGATATTAATTTCTGTTGCAGTGTTTTTTGCAGGGTATGTTTTTTACGGCAGATACATCGCCGGGAAAATAGGAGTGGATCCCTCTCGTGAAACACCGGCACACACCATGAATGACGGTATAGACTATGTCCCGGCAAAGGCGCCGGTACTCCTGGGGCACCATTTTGCGTCGATTGCCGGCGCTGCTCCCATAATTGGTCCCATCGTGGCGGCGGTCTTCGGCTGGATACCGGTGATGCTCTGGATACTGATTGGGGGTGTATTCATGGGTGCGGTCCATGACTTCACTTCATTAATAGCGTCTGTGCGGCATCAGGGGCGTTCAATCGGAGAGGTCATTGAGGAGGAAATCGGGGAACGTGGGAAAACACTGTTCCTGGTTTTTTCATGGTCGACCCTTATTCTGGTCGTCGCGGTGTTTATTATCGTGGTGTCCAAAACATTTGAAGCGATTCCCGCCGCCGCAAGCGCCTCTGTGTTGTTTATTGCAGTGGCGGTGCTTTTCGGGATATTGCTTTATAAGTTCAAAATGTCCCTTGCTGCTGCCACAATAATAGGGGTGGTGCTGCTTTCAGTCTCACTTTATATTGGCTACATTAACCCGATACAGCTGTCAGCGTTGACCTGGACCTATCTTCTCATGGGATATATTTTTGTCGCTTCCGTAGCGCCGGTGTGGATTCTTCTGCAGCCCCGGGACTATCTCAATTCCTTTATTCTCTATGCCCTTATGATTCTGGGCCTCGCAGGGATAATTTATGTAAACCCGGAAATTCGCATACCCTCTTTCACCAGCTTCCATGTTGAAGGGCTGGGGTACCTGTTCCCCATACTCTTTGTCACCGTGGCGTGCGGGGCGATATCAGGATTTCATTCCCTGGTAGCCTCTGGTACAACCGCGAAACAGTTGAATAACGAGAAAGACGCCAAACCCGTGGGGTATGGGGCGATGCTGATAGAATCTGTCCTTGCAGTGGTGGCACTGATAACAGCGGCGATGCTCCTGAAGGAGCAGTATGCCGCAATGCGTGGAAATCCCATCGCACTCTTTGCCCACAGCCTCGGAACCCTTATGACCAGTTTCGGCATTGACTATGATGCGGGTAAAACCTTTGCCTCTCTCGCGGTGTCGGCATTCGCGCTGACCTCCCTTGATACCGCAACACGGCTTGCCCGTTTTGCCCTGCAGGAATTCTTTTCCAAAAATGGCGTAAAGGATGAAGAGCAGCCGTTGCTGTACAGGAACAGATACCTCGCTACCATTATCGGTGTTGCTGCTGCCGGTGTCCTTGTGATAAGCGGTCAGGGCCTTAAAATATGGCCGATTTTCGGTGCGGCAAATCAACTTCTTGCGGCTCTCGCGCTTCTTTCGGTGACGGTGTGGCTTTCCCGGAAGGGAAAGGAAAACTGGTTTGTGAAGGTCCCTATGGTGATCATGTTCATCATCACCCTTTCCGCTCTGGGAGTCATGGTCTTTCAGGACATAAAAAACGGGCATTTTGTACTCGCAGCCATTGCGGGGGTGCTGCTTTTTCTCGCAGTATTTCTTGCATATGAGTCTTTTGCACGTCTCAGGCAGTCCGGGAAGGCATCCATGAGCAGTTGAGGTATTGATTTTTTCTTGATTATTTACTTATGAAAAGTGAAATGTTCACAAAAAAATAATGAGGTGAAGACGTGAAAAAAGCATCAATTGGAATTATCGGCGGTTCCGGATTATATGATATTGAAGGAATCGATATTGTTGAAGAAGTGGATATTGATACTCCCTGGGGAAAGCCTTCCGACAGCATCATGATCACGGAAGTGGACGGAAAAAGAGCAGCATTTCTGCCCCGTCACGGGAGAGGGCACCGGGTCCTCCCCCATGAGATTAATTTCAGGGCAAACATTGCGGCGCTGAAAATGCTTGGCGTTGAGGAGATTCTGGCATTCTCGGCTGTTGGCAGCCTCAAGGAGGCAATCCGTCCCCTTGACTTTATTATACCTGACCAGGTGATTGACAGGACGAAGGCGCGGGCAAACACGTATTTCGGCGAAGGAATCGCAGCTCATATATCCTTTGGCCATCCTTTCTGCGGTCGGCTCCATCAGGTTATCCGTCCCGTGGCGGAGGAGATGGGAATTACACTTCATACTGAAGAAACCCTGATTTGCATGGAGGGGCCTGCGTTTTCCACAAAGGCGGAGAGCAATCTGTACCGCTCCTGGGGCGCAGGTGTCATCAACATGAGCGCGCTGCCGGAAGCGAAACTTGCCCGGGAAGCTGAGATGTGTTATGCCATGATCTGCATGTGTACCGACTATGACTGCTGGAAGGAAGACGAAGCGCACGTGTCCGTGGAGATGCTGGTGGACAACCTCAATAAGAATGGGCAGAGGGCCAGGGACATCCTGAAGAAGCTCCTTGGAAGAATGGGACAGGACCGGGTGTGTGAATGTAAGGACACGGTGAAGTTTGCCGTTATCACCCCGCCGGAAAAACAGAACCCTGAATCAGTGAAAAAACTGTCCGCTATTCTGCCGAAGTATTTTCACAATGTACATTAAGCAGCAGTATGCCTGGATACAAAAAGCCCCCGGAGATCCGGGGGCTTTTCTGCAGGAGCATTTATTTTGTCAGTTTCACATAGTCAGGCACAATGTCATTGGTAAAGAGCTTCATTCCCTCATAGGTCTTATGGTGTTTCAGCATGTCACGGATAACAGAGAAGGGAAGCGTCGCGATATGGGAACCTGCAAGAGCGGCTTCGCGAACCTGCCGCGTGTTCCGCAGCGATGCGGCGAGTATCTCTGACGGGAAACCGTAATGTGTAACTATATCGACACACTGTGCCACGAGGTCAATACCGGACACGATGCCGTTATCTTCAAGCAGCATGTCTTCATGAATGGTCCCTTCGGCGGAGAAATAGTCTGTCTTGTCGAACTTCATTTCCGCTTTCTTCCGGAGATCATCATCAACCCGTCCCGCGAAGGGGCTTATATAGGTAGCGCCGGCTTTCGCTGCAAGGAGCGCCTGTTCCGGTGTGAATACGAGGGTGCAGTTAACGGGAATACCCTTCCCCGTAAGTGTTTTAATTGCCTGTATCCCGTCGAAATGCGTGACGTCATCGTTCTGAAATGCGGGGTTCACGGGGATTTTGATGTTTACATTGCCCGCGACGGCATTGAACATCTCATATATCTTCAGGCCCTGGGTTATCATTCCCTTTGCCGCTGTTTCCGTTACTTCAAGACTGACAGGGGTTTTCCCGGCGGTCTCTAATATCTGAGTTATGTATGACTTCAGGTCCAGGGACTCTCCTTTTGACACACGCTTGTCCACTGCTTTTTTCAGGAGCGAGGGATTGGTGGTGACGCCATCTGCGATGCCCCACTCAAATGCCTGCCGGATTTCGTCAAGATCGGCACTGTCAATAAAAATCTTCATTATGTATACCTCCCGCGTTGTTTCGTAATGATGTTCCACTTGCTGCCGCACTGAGAAACTTTCAATGCGATGTGAATTTATTCCTGAGTAAAGAACTATCTCTCGATCTTGTGAGTTCTTAACCTTTGCCAATGTGA
The DNA here is from genome assembly GCA_029573825.1 of Spirochaetota bacterium. Lineage (GTDB taxonomy): Bacteria > Spirochaetota > UBA4802 > UBA4802 > JAGODF01 > JAKQCH01. The sequence continues at coordinate 21,178 of JAKQCH010000408.1, forward strand.
TGAAAACAGAGGTCTTTGACAAGAAATATATTTTATATACAGGGATTTTGTCCCGCATGACAGAAAAATTACAATTGACATTACGATGATATGGCGGTAACGATTTACTGTTTTCCGGCAGTTCCTCCTGCAAATGTAACTCCTGGAAAAGATGCATTGTGTTTACGGTCTCAAAATTGCCGAAAAATATTATTTTGTCAGCAATCTCATGATAATGACACTATACAGTAGAAGGAGAAATATAATGAAACGGATAATTCTTACATGCGTTATTGCGGCATCCCTTTTGATCGGGTGTAAGGGCAAGAATGATGTTGTTGCCACCTACAGCGGCGGAAATATTACCAGAGGTGATTTTTATCTCTGGATGGATGCCCATAATATGAACAAAGAAGCAGTTCTGAAGAAAAAGAAAATGCAGAAATTCCGGCTGGAAACCATGGGGGAATGGATGCTTGCGGCCCGTGAAGCGGTAAAAAAAGGATTCGATAAATCCGACGAGTTTAAAATCATCGAAGAAATTTCTGCGGAGTCCCAGATTGCAAACAGGGTCTACGAAAAGGAAATAAAAGAAAAGGCGGAATTTGAAGAACCGGCAGTACGGTTCCGTCAGATAGTGATTCGTGTTAAATCGTATGGTCTGAAGGACAATAAAAGGGTTCCCCTTACAAAAGAACAGATGGCAGTAAATATGCAGGAAGCAATGGGGAAGGGACGGGATATTATTCAGAAGCTTAAGGCCGGTGAAAGTTTTAAAGTGCTGGCGAAGGAACATTCTGATGATATTTCCAGGAACAAGGGTGGGGATGTAGGATATCAGACGAAGTATTCTCTTCATCCGCAGATTGCAAAGGCAGCCTTTTCCCTGAAAGAAGACGCTTATACTGCGGAACCGATCCAGCTTATGAATGGCGTGTACATTATTCAGGTGATTGATAAAGATGTTCTCACGTCCCGGAATATTGATAGTGTGGTATCAAATGAGGTTATGGCAAAACGCCTGAAACAAATGCTTTACAGAAAAGCAGCGGAACAATACCTGAACGCTCTTATGAATGCGAAGGATGTTGTTTTGAATATTGAAAAAGCCGGTAATGGAAATCCCGTTGATGTTATTTTTCAGGTAGGCGGCACAAAGTATACCAACAGCGATCTTGAGGGACGAATTTCCATGATCCTTTCAAGGATAAACAGAGGTGAGGGTAAAAAGAGGGAAATTACAGTTCTGCAGAAACAAAGACTGGCGCAGAATATTTTTAAATTTCATCTGCTGAAGCGTGTTGCCCTGCAGAAGAAACTGCTGGATGATTCTGAATATAAAAAAGAGGCTGCGTTCCGCCGTGAATCAATTCTTGGCAGGGAATATATGCGTTCTTTCGGTACAGGTAAAATTTCGGTATCGGAAAATGAAATCCGCGCTGAATATGATAGAAACAGGGAACACCGGTATTTTACAAAAGAAAACCGCGGAGGAAAAGAAGTTAAAGTCATTCTGCCGTATCATAAAATCAGGGACCGGATTGAAAGAATGATTTCCATACGTCAGAGATCGCTGCTTCTCAAAAAATGGAAAAATGATGTTATGATTGAAAACAACTTCACAATTATTGAAAGGAATCTTGAAGGTGAATAAAAAGAAAGAGGGAACGCGCAGCGCGCGTTCCCTCTTTCTTTTTTGATAAGTATTTATTGAAGTATTTCGATTATTCTGTCAAAATCATCCAGAGAATAATAATGGATGAGAATCTGTCCCTTGTCTCCTGAATGTTTTATTTCAACTTTCGTCCCGAGAATTGAAACCAGTTTTTCTTCCATCTGCCGGATATGGGGATCACGGGGAGATTTTTTCTTCGGCGATCCGTCATCATCTTCCTTTTCATCTGAAAGTTTTTCAACAGCCCTGACGGACATGCCTTTTTCAATAATTTCCCGGTATACGGACATCTGTTTGTGCTTCGGCATCGATAGGAGCGCCTTGGCGTGACCGGCGCTTAACTGGCCACCGGTTATTGCCTGCTGAATTTCATCGGGAAGGTTCAGAAGACGGAGAAGATTTGAAATTGTGGTACGGTCTTTACCCACTTTCTGGGCGATATCATTCTGCTTAATTTTAAAGCGGTTGATGAGTACACGGTACGCTTTTGCTTCCTCTATGGGATCAAGGGCGGCGCGCTGGATATTTTCTATGAGCGCAAAGGTGAGATTCTGCTCCTCGTTAGCCTCAACGATGATGGAGCGGATTTTTTTTATTCCTGCGAGTTTTGATGCACGGAGCCTGCGCTCGCCGGCAATAACAAAATACTCGTTTCCGGCTTTTCTCACAATAATCGGCTGGAGAAGACCCACGGACTGAATGGATTCGGAAAGGTTGCGGATTTCCTCCTCGTCAAAATGCGTCCGGGGCTGGTCGGGATTTGGTTTTATACGGTGTATATCGATCTCAACAATCCGGTCCAATTCTTCGGTAATCCCCTTTTCAAGATCTTCAACGGGTGATGTGGAGTTGGAGATGATTGCCTCAAGGCCTTTGCCCAATACCCGTTTAACCATTGTTTATTACCTCATTTGCAAGTTTTTCATAGCTTTCACTTCCCACACAGCCACGGTCATAAAGTCCAATGGGCTTGCCAAAGGATGGGGCTTCAGACAGTTTTACATTTCGTGGTATGACCGTGTTGAATACATTATCTTTGAAGTATGTCTTGATGTCCGAAACCACCTGCTGGGACAGGTTTGTCCGCGAGTCATACATGGTAAGCACCACGCCCTCGATCTTCAGATTCTTGTTCAGCTTTTCCTGCACCATGGAAATTATCTTTAAAAGCTGGCTGAGGCCTTCCAGGGCATAATATTCGCACTGGAGCGGTATCATTACCGAATCTGCCGCCACAAGGCTGTTGAGAGTAAGAATTCCCAGAGAAGGGGGGCAGTCAATAAATATATAATCAAAGTCATCTTTCACGGTATAGAGGGCGTTTTTTAAAATGAATTCCTTGTTGTCCATATAGAGCATGTCTATCTGCGCCCCGGAAAGATGAATATTGGAGGGGACAATATAAAGGTTTTCAATATGTGTTTTAAAAATTGCATTCTTTATTGCTATTTTGCTGATGAGGACCTCATAAATGGTGGTCTCCATCTCTTCCACATTAATTCCAATGCCGTAGCCGGAATTTGCCTGGGGATCGATGTCCAGGATGAGGACCCGTTTTCCTTTTTCTGCGAGAAATGACGCCACATTTATCGTGGTAGTTGTTTTTCCAACGCCGCCTTTCTGGTTTGATACTGATATTACTCTACCCATTAAAAAAACTCCAGAGTTATTTATTTTCAGTTTTATATCGGTCAATAGTTTTATATAGTCTTCCGGACAACCTTCTGGGGTTCAACATCTTCAATAATAACACAGTAATTGTCAAAGCAAATATAAGAATCATTCCGTAAAATATACGAGATTGATGCGGAAACAGCCGTGCCCCTGAAGCAATACCTATGGAAAAGATTTTCATGTGGGACGCTTTTGAGGGATACATGTATAGAACGCACGGGACATTGTTACGGGATCCGATATCTATCACCTGACTTCCATCAAAACCGTCACGGGAATACAGCAATGATCCGCTACTGCTGAAAATATCAACCTGAAAGGAGCCGCCTGGGGCATGGAGATACAGCGTGTTGTTTCCTGTTTTCAGTTCTATTGAATATCGCCGGCTGTATTCACGGTCCAGTATGATGTCAGATCCTATATATTCCTCCTGCTGTTCCCACCGGCGTATTTCATTACGGATTGTTTCAATAAAGTTGCTGTACGCAATGCGGAACACAATAAATCGTGTGAGAGGATTGGTATAATCATCGGTGTGATAGCTGGAATACAGCATTTCGCCATCTCCGTATTTTGCCATTGAAATGAGGGGTCCGGTTTTTCGGCCGCGGATAGTATCAAAACTGCATTGTACAAGGGTTTCGCTGCCGCTGAATTCACGCACTGCAACCCAGCCCGAATGTGGAAAGGTTACCTGCATGGAGTGTGGTGATACAAATTTTTTCAGAGGACCTTTCAGTGTCACAGGAAATGTACCGGATATTCCCATGTTGGGGAAATCATCGAAAAAATACATGGTCCTGAATGCTCCCTGAAGCAGGAAATATGAATAATCAGAAAAATATGCGGTCCCCCCGCCGGCAACGAACTCCTTTATATTATTATAAACTTTTTTTTTGTTTACCGTAAACAGCTTTCCTTTCAGTGAAACATTATTGATGTGATAGCCGCTTGCTGAAACGGAAATGCTCTCCTCGATTGGTTTCCGGACTCCGCAGGGGAAAAAAACAGCGCGGTATGCCTTCAGTGTTTCCGGGTTTTCAAGTTCATGATAGTTTATAATGGTAAAGGGAATGCCATAGGTGTTGAGCACGGTATCAATTTTTTCAAATTGTCCCCTGACAACAGCAACAGGTTTATCCTTCCGTTCCGCAGCGTAGAGAAACGGAGATTGTGTAAACAGGGAAAGAGTTAATAGCAGTAACGTGATGGAAGATTTCAACATTATTATCCGACAAGTTCTTTGATCTGTGTGAGAATGTTTTTTCTTTCCTGAAGGTCGTGTATCAGCGATTCGTCCTGACATTCAAAGGACAGCTGGTAGCAGAAGGCTATTATATGAATAATAAGGCCTTCGTTGAGGTCCGGAGTTACTACTGGCATTCCCGCAAGGGTTTTCAGGAGGGGGCTGGTATGCTGAAATTCTTTGATACTACAGTCGCTGAAAGGTATAGGGGATCCCTCTGATTCATCACCGCTGTCATGATTAGTGCCGTTAAGGGGGACCCTGATTGTTGTATTATTCTGCAGGGGGCTGCCTGAAAGGACCCATTTCCGGTGTAAATCATACACATTGCTCATTCTCTCAGCGAACTGATAAAACAGGCTGCCGATACGTTTGAAGAACCCTTCAATATGGGACATTGATTTTATTAATCCCTTCAGCACTTTCTGTGCCTCCTGAAGGCTTATCACCATATTGGGATTGTTGCTTCTGAAGTGATATATTTCACTGAGAATATCTTCAAGGGCGTCCTTCTCCTTCTCGAAATACTGTGCTGTGAAAATATGGGCCTCCACCGGTTCCCTGTTCTTATCCAGAAATGTTATCAGTGAGCCGTCCAGGATATGCATGTAACAGTGTGCGAAATAATTAACACAGCCGTCAATGAAGGTGAAGAAATCATCCTGATAAATTTCCGCGGGGTCCTGACGTTTTTTATCAATGAGTCTCCAGTGGTCCTCAAAGTTTTTTTCAAGAATGTTTCTCCCTTTTAATTCATATTTCATGAATGTATACAGGTCTTCGTATGGCTGAAGGCTGTCCTTCAGAAGCTGTATTTTCCTGCGCCTGCGGGAGTCTTCGTCCTTCCCGTATTTTTTCAGCATATCGGGGGAGTAGTTCCAGCGTTCATTGCTGACAGAGGGGGGGGATATATGGTAATAGGATGTGACATCCTTCAGGGAAAGCTCACGGTGAAACACAAGGGCTTCAAGCAGTATGATCAGAAACCGCGGAAAAGATCCGATGCCGTTGTTCGCATTGAGGAATTTTGCGACGGCATTATCTGATTCCTGTCCCGCAGATAGAAATGACCGCATAATATAGGTATAATTGAAAATTTCTTTTTCCTTTGAAAGGTTTCTTTTTTCCTTCTCATTTTTGCTCGCAGGGGAGTCCTTTTCGTTGATGATATCCTTTTTAAAGTCACCATGGTTTCGCAGCTTCTGTTCAACGAGTAATATGATCTGCTCTTTGGTTTCCGCATCAAGCAGATAAAAGGAAAAGAAATGCTGTACAAAATCTCTGAATGCGACGTCAAAGTCTTTCCGGTCCATCCATTTAATGATATCCATTGTGTATTTTGACAAGGGGACGCCGGAAAGTACATTCTTCATTGCCACAAGATAGTTAAAGTTTGCCGCATCGATAATATTCTCATCACGGAGAATATCAACAAGGATGTCGGGATATTTTGACAGCAATGATTCCTGGAATTTAATAATCTCCTGCATACATTTCATAAACCGCTTTGTCGGGATGAGACGTTTCTGCAGTCCGAAACCGAAGCGGTTGTCGGAATGAATGAGATACCGCTTTTTAAAGAATTTCAGCTTTTTATATTTTCTATTGATGTCGTCGATATAGACTCCGGAGGTGGAAGGTTCAAATACAGGTTCCTGGGGTACCGCCGGTGATGCCGGGGGTGGTGTCCTCGGTTTTTTCTGAGGGGTCCGGAGTTCAATGTTCGTCGAACGGGGAGCACTCCTCGGTTTGTCGCGGCATGACTGAATAAGTTCAATAATGGCCCGGTATTTTTCTTCGGGAAGCAGCGAATTGTTCTGCATCAGCGACCGGACAATTTCCATCTTTGATGGAGGAATGTCCTTACTGAGCAGCATCGCTTTCGCTTTCCGCTCAATTTTTTTTTCTTCGTTTTCCTGTGCCATTATAATATGGTTCCGCTGTTTAGGATTGTCTGTGTTGACGCTCATACTTTGTAAAACCGAATGATCTTTTTTTCAAGAAAAAAATATTCATTTGGTTTTTGTGGTGAAAAAATGCGGTACAGAGGTATTCTGAAATTCAGCAAATGTAATTGACTCACGATACCGGGGTGCTATTCTGAGGTTTCTGTGGAATACGCTGTTACAGGTGGAATTATGAGTAAGTCAGTGTTGTTGTTCGAGTCTGTACGGGAAATTATTGATTGTGCACTGCGTGAGGATATTGGCGACGGTGATGTGACATCAGACGCGATCTTCACGGGGAAGGAATTGTCCGATGCGGTGATTGTCGC
>JAKQCH010000435.1 GCA_029573825.1 Spirochaetota bacterium
TGCACTCAATGGCGTGACCCTTCGCGGAAATATCCTTCTGATCCAGAGAAAGCTTTTCCCCTGCCGCAATTGAAATCTGGTATCGCACCAGATCAATCCCGGTTGTCATTTCAGTAACCGGATGTTCCACCTGAAGCCGTGTGTTAACTTCAAGGAAATAGAACATCCCCTGATTGTCGACTATGAACTCCACGGTTCCCGCATTGACATATCCCGATGCCCGTGCAGCCGCGACAGCCGCCTCTCCCATTTTCTTCCGCAGTTCCGGTGTCATAACAGGAGATGGTGTTTCTTCAATTATTTTCTGATGACGCCGCTGAATTGAACACTCACGCTCATTAAGATGGATCACATTGCCGAAGGAATCCGCAAGTATCTGAAATTCCACATGGCGTGAAGGGCTCAGGTATTTTTCGATAAATATAGTACCGTTACCGAAAGCACCTGCCGCTTCCCGTGATGCTGAGGCACATGCCTCCTCCAGGTCAGCGGGATCATGCACAACACGCATTCCCTTACCGCCGCCACCTGCTGCAGCTTTCACAAGCAACGGATATCCTATCTTTTCGGCATCTGCTGATACTGCAGATATATCATCAATACCTTCTTCAGTTCCCGGTATGACCGGTACGCCCCCTGCAGTCATAATTTTCCGTGCGGTGATTTTATCACCGAGATCCCGAATCACCTGTGGCGGGGGACCGATAAATGTCAGCCCTGAGGATTCACATCGTTCAGCAAAGACAGCGTTTTCCGCAAGAAATCCGTAACCCGGATGTATTGCTTCGGCACCGGAGCTCTTTGCGGCATCAATAATTTTATCGATATCCAGATAACTTTTCGATGGTTCTGCATCGCCGAGATGAACTGCCTGGTCGGCACTGAGCACATGCAGCGATTTGCTGTCAGCGTCAGAGTAAACAGCAACTGTCGCAATACCCATCTCCCTGCATGTCCGCATTATGCGTACTGCGATTTCGCCCCTGTTCGCTATCAGTATTTTAGTAAACATGTTTTCCCTGCCATTGTTGTACCATTACATTCTGAAAATGCCATATCCATAATCATCATCACGGATTGGTGCATTGAGAGAAGCCGATATTGATAGTCCAAGAACATCACGTGTTGAAGCCGGGTCAATAATGCCATCATCCCACAAATTTGCGGTACTGTAATAGGCATCTCCTTCTTTTTTTGCCGCAGCAATAATCGGCACCTTGATTGCCTTCACTTCGTCCTCAGTTAGAGGCGGCAGTCCCAGACGTTTGTTCTGATCATTTTTAACCGTGACAAGCACATCTGCCGCCTGTTCGCCACCCATAACTCCAATTTCCGCGTTGGGCCAATTCCAGAGAAATCTTGGTGAATATGCCCTTCCGCACATCCCGTAGTTCCCGGCACCGAATGAAGCCCCGATAATAACAGTGAACTTCGGGACAGTCGCTGTTGAGACGGCATTTACCATTTTATGCCCATCCTTGGTAATACCAATCCGTTCGTATTCACGACCGATAATATATCCATTTATATTCTGAAGAAATACGAGAGGAATTTTACGCTTGTCACAAAGCTGAATAAACTGGGTCGCCTTCAGGGCGCTGTTGGAAAACAGTATCCCGTTATTCCCGAGAATACCTACGGGATATCCGTGGATATATGCCCAGCCGCACACCAGGGTAGGACCAAAGAGTTCCTTGAATTCAAGGAATTCGCTTCTGTCAACAATACGGGCAATTACTTCACGAACATCATAGGGTGTTTTAAGATCACGGCTGACGATACCGTATATTTCGGCAGGATCATATAAGGGCGGATCCGGGTCCTTCATCGAGAGAGGATACTTTATATTTTTCGGAAGGTTTTTCACAATGCTCCGCACAATTGCCATGGCATGGGCATCATCTTCAGCATAATAATCAGAAACGCCGGATTCCATGCAATGCA
>JAKQCH010000445.1 GCA_029573825.1 Spirochaetota bacterium
CTATGTGGTGATATCCGTTTCCCGCAGCCCGCGCTTTTCCTACGCTGTAATGGAAATCCGGGGACAGAAACATCAGGCCCTGAGAAAAACATGGAGAATACGGAGCAGGATAGCAAGGAACATACCCCTGAAACTGGGACGTGAAATCGCCCTGTTCCACCGGGGGATCGGTCTTTCCGCCGATATCATCCGGCGCTACGATAACGGTCAGTTCCTGCTCAACGCGGGGCAGTGGCATGGCCTCCGGGCGGGGAAAACATATCAGACGGGAAATACCACCGTCACAATTTTGCAAACAGGAAGATTTATATCCCTTGCGGAGACGGCGTCCCGCACTGCCGACATTAATCACATCGATTTCGGGAATTTCCCTGACGCAGAAGGAGGGGCCGCGGTCATTGACGTCGCACTGGAGCGCACCACGATTGCGAACTACGGGCTGGGGACCACGCTCCTGAAACACGAGAACGCGGAACACCGTTACATTGAGGGACTCTGCATCATCAATCCAGGAGGAAATCTGTGTCTGCCGGGATACGGCGCCTTTCTCGCTACGGAATATCTGCGTTTTCAGAACGCGCGGCCTGATGTGCCGGGGATTGCGGTATCGGTATCGGCGTTCCTTGTCCATCTGGCGCTGCCTTCGGCGGCAACCGGGTTTAAATGCAATTTTTTCCCCTGGGAGCGGGACAGCGACAAGTCCGAGGCAATGCAGCGTCTTCACATTTTTCTGTGGGGCACCATTCCCTTCAACTTTTCCGTGGCCTATATGGACCAGCTGGCGCACCTCTTTCACACAACAGAACACCTCCCGCCGTTCTTTGAAAACCGCAACACCATGGCGGGCTTCATGTCCTTCATTATACCAGGAGGCGGCATGTTCTACAAGGGTCACCGCTTCGCGGGGTGGTGCTACTATTTTTCGGAACTCAGTCTCGGGGGGTACAGCGTCTACAACTGGGAAAACGGAAACCGCGGTAAAATTGCCCTCGGAGCTCTCGGCCTTATCAAGCTGATCGATATTCTCAATTCCGTTCTTATTGGGCCGTCCTACAGTTTTTTTACCGCGGAAACGGAAAGGGACGCCTCTTCGGTGTCCCTGGAAACCGGCATGTACCGCACCGGCGAGAATGAGGAAGTCTACAGCATATCCCTCACAAGGCCATTATAGCTGGCCCTTTGCCGTCATTCAGCGGCAGCGGATTTTTCCGGCCGATATTATTACCTGCAGAGAATAAATTTAAATCCGTCACAGTACCGGGCGCTGCAGACCTTTTTATCACCGATAATATAGGTCTTTCCGATTCCTTCTTCAACACGCCACTTCACCGCTGCAGATAATCCTTTTGCCGCGCAATACCTGTCCGCAGCAGGCTTCCCGCACTGCCGGCCAAAATGCAGGCACCAGTCCAGGCGCATCCCTTCAATCTCAGGCGCGTTGAAGGTGCTCTGTACCGCCTTCACCACCTGTGCGGCGGAGGATACCGACGGTGCCTTCTGTTCCTTCTCTGTTTTACCCGCGGTTACCATGGGCCTCTCCTGGGACTGGGAACACATCAACCCCACAAGAACAAAAAAAGCGCCTGTATATATCATCATACTCTTTTTTCTCATGAATCATTCCTCCCCGCACAATGCTCAGATGATAGTAGCAAAGTGGTCCCGATCCGTCAAGCCCCGAATTGAATCATTATTTTGCTTGACGAAAACTCCAGTATGTTCCACAAAGAAATCTGTTTCGCGCAGTGATGATAGTATATCACCATCACCCTTGAGACATCATCGCCAGCACATTCAATAACAATAATTGAGGAAACCAATGAAGCGATACCTTGTACCGATATTTCTTGCCTTTATCATTGCAGGTTGCACGCAGGCCCCGGACAGACTATATCATCCGAAAGCAATTTTTAAAGCGGAAATTAAAGATAACGATGTTTATTACACTTTCTATGTGAAAGGAATCGTATATAACAGCAACAGCGAAAGGGTGTTCCGTGATGTAAAGGGCGAAGTGAGGATATCAAGCGGTAAATCCGTTACCGTGCTTCCTTTTGAAATACCGCCCCTCCTTCCATTTCAGAAATACACCCTGAACGTTGAAAAGACCGGAAAAGAAAACGAGATGAAACCGCTCCTCGACCTCTTCCGCGTTGATATTGACCGACTTATTACCGGCGGGTACATGAACTTTTCCGACGAGATGGACATTCCCTCAGGAAATTTTGATTTTGTTATTATAAATTACACCACAGAAAACATATTTGATATTATTAAAAAAGGAAGATCCGATGAAAATTAATGACACAAAACTATATCTCTTCTTTTCCATTACCACCCTGGTTATCGCGTTGATAATCGGGTCCATCACATATTATTCAAAACTGGTCGTGGAGCCCCGCGTTGAAAAGCTTATTGCCGCTGAGGGGAATGTCAGTGAAAATTACCGCATAGCGTATTCAATTCTCAGAAATCCCCAGATGTTTGCAGACTATGAAAATTTTGACAGAGAATCAATTTGGATAAAAAATGTCATCATCCCCTACATGGACGACAAGGCATTCCATTCCCGTTCCTATACGCCGGACGAAAAGGTATATCTTGAAGCGCTGATGAAACGGAGAAAGCAGGGGTCCGACCTGGGAAGAAACACTGTTGTATTTTTTACGATTCTTACCCTTCTGGGACTCGGATTCTATTTATATGAGCGGAAAAAGGTGAATGCGCAGGGATAACTGTCCCTGCGTTGTATAATGCTATTTTCCTGATATCAGGCTTATAATAAACTCATCAGTGCTGTAAATATTTCCTCCACATACTCCCCTTGAACTGTAGAGAGACGCCATGTGTGTTGATTCGTCATAATCGGCCTGAGCATCTTCAATGTGTATTATCTCAATGCCCATATCTGAGGCGTCCCTTGCTGTTGTTTCAACACACTGGCTGGTGGCAAGTCCCGTAAAAACCAGCCGGGTAATCCCCAAAGTACGCAGATGCTCCATTATTCCCGTTGATGAAAATGGACTGAAGGTGGTTTTATTAAAGATATGGTCCTCCGCAGCGGGAGCAATTTCCTCGATAACATCTGCCATAGTATCTGAAAATAATGGATATACATCATCAAATCC
>JAKQCH010000456.1 GCA_029573825.1 Spirochaetota bacterium
CCGCCAGGCGCCTCGCCTGGCGCTGCATTACCGAATTTACGGAATAATTACCGTTTCCATACCGCGCCTCATGATCAAGGTTTCCCAGTACTTTCCCGGCAATATGGCGTCGCGAGGAAAAAGTCAGCAGCCCGTCTTTCATGCAGACCCGCTCCGGGTTTTTATTGAAAATAGTAAGCACCGCGCGGTCCACCACCGGCTGACGATATTCCTCTACAAAATCAAGGACAAGGGAAGGTTTTCCCGATTTGTCCGCGTGAAGAAACCCCGCATAGAGGTCAAGCCCCGCGTTTAAAATACAGGAACTCACCCGCGAATACAGTATGCCATAGCCGTAATTAAGAGAGGCATTGAAAGGGTCATCCGCGCCCCGGTGCTCTCTTCTCCTGAAAATTGTTTCACCGGCAATATGTGAAACAGCGCCCCAGTACAGCGCCGACGCGCTTCCTTCGTACCCCATAATGGTGTTCCTCGCTTCATCAATGGAATTTCCGCTCACCTGTTTCATTGAGTCCAGTATGGATTTCATTTTGACTGCTGCTTCCATCAGCAGCTGGAACACCGAGGGGTCTTTTTTACGTATATACTTGCCAAAGTATAAAATAACGGCGATCTGGTTCCGTGTTTTGGCCGCGGCAAATTCACGGGCCGCCTCAACCGAGCGGAAGTCGTTATATGCTTCATATTGACACCGCCGTGTCCTCACCGTCCCTTCAAGAAACGGAGAGCTGACTACGCAGAGTGGATCTCCGTTCCCTGTCAGAAAGCTGATCTTAATACCGCGAGTCATGCATTCTTCAATGAGCGTTGAGGAAATTGACACGCCCCGCGACGCGATGGTTATCTCCCTTATCCTGAAAAACGGAATATACATATCTGTTTCATGCTCCCCATCGACGCCCCGTTTTCTGACGGCAAGTCGCTCGCTTTTCTTCCCGAGATATGCCCCGTACGATGAAATCACCACATGCTGCATATACCGCTCCTTTTCCCCGTAATCACATAATATGATAAGGGCAGAGACGCAAATATCGGGAAAAAATAATCAAATATGGATTTTTTTCACACATTAAAGGGAAAAGGTACACTGTGAAGGTAAAGGTTCACAATAAAACGGCGGGTAAAGGGGGGGGGCAGAAAAGTCAAATACACCTTAATTCCCCAAGCATAGGGACCAGTAATGCAGCTTCAGGAAGTGAACACATATTTTTCATGTGCTTTGTGTTTCAATTCCTCCCGATGTCGCAGTGCCGAAGAGCGGCACGGATGCCGCATAAATCTTCGGCCCTATTCATGGTCACCTCCTGCGCCTCCTGCGCCCGGTGACACTTCCAACTTCCTGTTGGTCGGGGATCTAAACGTAAAGCGGTAACCTGAAAGGCAACACTGCCATGGAATACGGAGAGATTTCAATTACTCCAGTATACTATATAACACCCACTATGTCAAGCAGCAGATGAAATTTTTTCATTTTCGTTATAAAGAATTTCATCTTTCCAGAGTTTATAGATA
>JAKQCH010000464.1 GCA_029573825.1 Spirochaetota bacterium
GACATTCATGACGCTGACAGTTATCAGAAAGGAATTGATCAGTTTAAAAATGAAATCGTGGGCGACCTCGACCTTGTAAAAGCGGATCTGCAGCAAAGCAACCTGATGATCAAACTCAGCATCCAGAAAACCGCGAAAGGAATCGTTCTCACGGTCACCAATAATTCCGCGATACTTCCGGAGGAGCTTGAACGGATACAGCTCAGGATGACCCGGGCAAGGGAGTATAACGATTTCAGCGAAGCATACGATGAAGTCTACGACAACACTGAAGGCGCCGGGCTCGGCATTGTATTGGTTACCCTGCTTCTTAAGAATTCCGGGATTGGCGCGGAATCCTATACCATAAAAAGCGATGGTGAAATCACGAAATGCGACCTCACCATACCGTTTGAACTGAAGCCCTCAGAGATTACTTCCAACATCAAGAATCAGATCCTTGAGCTTGTGCAGGGTCTTCCTACTTTTCCTGAAAACATAATCCAGCTGCAAAGGCTGTGCGGTGATCCACAGGCTTCTATAAACGAAATTTCAGACCGGATCATGCTTGATCCCTCGCTGACATCCGATGTCCTGAAACTTTCAAACTCTGCCGGGTTCATAACCGGAAAAAGAATTGAAAAAGTCAGCGAGGCTGTCGTAAAAATTGGCCTGAAAAACCTCAACTCAATCCTCACTGCATCCAGCGCTCGGCACATTCTTGACACACGGTTTTCCAAATTCGAGCAGGTATGGAGCCACTGCAACAAAACGGCATTTTACTCCCGCGCAATCGCAACGAAATTTAAATTCTCAAAAATCCTGGAAAATGTCTTTCTTGCCGGTCTGCTTCATGACCTTGGGAAAATTGTACTCCTCTCAACAAACCTGGACCTGACAAACTGGATTGCGGATATTGTGGACAACCGCAAAATCCGCACCTCCACCATAATGGAGGAAATTTCAATCGGCATAAGCCACCCGGCGATTGGAGAACTCATCTCGAACAAGTGGTCATTCCCCGAGTACCTGACTGAAACAATCCGTCACCACCATTCCCCGACGCGGGCAAAGAAACAATACCGGGACCAGGCGCAGGTAACATATCTTGCCAATATGCTCTGTGGCGTCGAAGCGAGAAAATACGATTATTCCTACATTGAAGAAACCACCCTGGACCATTTCGGCATGAAATCTCCGGAGGAACTGGTAAAGATCCACGAGGAACTGAGAAACCAGTTCGACATACACAGCAAAACGCTCTGACGCGAGGAATCATCATTTCAAAAATGGGCTCATATATTCTTCAGGACACCAGAAGCGGTTATAAAACTCTCCTCTACGACAACGGCAGGGAAATCCGTATACATTCCAAATACGACCCCCTCATGGAAGCGGAAAGAAACGCGGCGGCATTTGATCCGGGCCGTGCGGGTATTATTGTTGTCTGCGGCCTGGGCCTCGGATATCATGCCGCGGCACTGGTATCCCGTTTCCCGGAGTCCCTTGTTATCGTCATAGAAAAAGACAGCGAGGTAATAGAACTCGCCCAATCAGTCAATGCAAAGCTCCTGGAAACAATACGCACCGTCCAGTCCCCGAAGGACCTCGACAGCATTTTCGAGGAACTTGACCTCACCGCATTTACCGGTACCGCGGTGTATCATCACCGCCCGTCATACACACTTGACCGGGAATTTTATGACGGAATTATCGCTGAAACAGGCCGGTATATCTCATCCAAGCTGAGTGACCTTCTCACCAGGTTCGAATTTGAGGAAAAATGGATTGAAAACATTTTCTCGAATATCAAAGCGCTGTATACTTCCGCACCGGTAAAATCATTATTCGGAAAATTCAAGGGGTATCCGGGAATAATTGTTTCCGCGGGGCCATCCCTGAAAAACAATGTGGAAATACTCCATGTGGCAAAGGACCGTGCATTAATTGTATGCGTTGATACCGCACTGAAAATACTCCTGCACCATAAAATCCATCCTCATATTGTGATGACTCTTGACGCGCAAAAGCACAGCATAAAACATTTTCTCGGAATTCCAGAAACAAATTCCGTGCTCCTCGCGGACATGGTAAGCTTCCCCTCAATTCTCCGGACCTACCGCGGCAGAACAATGGTGAGCACCACGGCAAAATACTACTCCGGCCGTGACGGAATAATGAAACGTGAGGCGACACCGGCAATTAACTGGATTGAATCATACGCCGAGCCCGTGGGTGACATTCAGTCCGGAGGTTCCGTGGCGACAAATGTATTCGACCTGCTCCTGAACCTCGGATGCAGCTCAATAATTCTCGTCGGCCAGGATCTCGCCTATACTGGAAGGGAAATTCACTGCAGCGGCACCCATCATAATGAGAGCTGGATACCGGGCATCAACCGCTTCACCACGCTGGACAGCATCAACCAGGGCGTTATCCGGAAGCGCAAGATCAAACATGTCGAGGCCTTCGGCGGTGCGGGTACGGTTATATCCGACTATGTGTTCGATTTGTACCGCGGATGGTTTGAAGATTCAGCGCAAAAAGTCTCCCTTGATGTCATTAACGCTACCGAGGGGGGAGCGAGAATACGCAACACCATTGAAATGACCCTGGCCATGGCAATCCGGGAAATGCCCGCCCGGCACAGCACTCCGGAACAGGTAATCAACAGGGCACTAGAAGGCGCGCAATCCCCCGCCCCGGAAAAGCTTCTCCATAACATACAAGCGGCGATTGCCGAACTGCAGGAACTGCGGCAACTCGCAGAACAGGAAAACAGGAACTCACCTTCTTCGATCACTGCAGAAGTACAGGACCGTTTAACATCTTTTACAATGAGAGAACTCCTGTCACCGTTTTTAAAGAGAACCTTCGTATACCTTGCACGAAAACACGACACACCTCCGGAAAAAGCAACATCAATGGTATACCGCGACATCGTTTCCGCGTCAGAGAAGGTAATAAGAATTCTGGAAAAGGCGGAGCACCTGCTTTCCACTCCATAGCACAGGCGTAGCCCATCGACGTCCCGCAGCAAACCGGCCGTAGCTTAAACCACGGGACTTCATTTTCTGTTGACATCACCCGCGATATGGTGCATTTTCTTATGACGGAATAAGGAGATTCTTCCGATATTGTAGATAATTATCGAATGTTCCTATGAAAAAAATATATCATACATCATGACAAAACAAGCCTATGAATAAGAAATACTGGTCCATTATCGCAATTGCCGGAGTTTTCGCGGCAGCATTTTCCATGTCACTTTCCAGCACGCCGGTTTTCAGAATGGAAAATGACGCATCACAGGTAAACTGGCAGAAGGGGTTCGTTTCAGCGAAGGTCAGGGCAACCATCGAGGTCCACCGTGAGGGTTATCCGGTTGATTCCGATACAGGATTCCGGGTCCCGATCAATCGTGCCCGGATGGATGCATACCGTCTTGCCAGACAGCAGGCGACTGAAAATCTTGTTCTGCTGATAAGAAGGCTGCGAATTGACGGCGACAGCACCATGAACGATATAATAACCAGCGAATCTTACACCCAGAGGGGGCTTTCCGATTCAATACTCCATGCGGTGAGAGTCAGGGAATATCCCGGAGACTTCTATTCCTCCCGGTGCGAGGTGAACCTCAGATTCGCTGACATAATAGGGTCCCTGCCCTATGACTTTCCTAACCAGGAATTTCCCCAGCGCGATGACGCGAAAATCTCCACCTATTATACCGGTCTTGTAATTGACGGGCGAGGGCTTGACATTGTCCCCATGATTTTCCCCTCGGTATATGATGAAAATGGACTTGAGATATACGGAAGGATTTACGTGCAGAGCGCCGCCGCGTGCAGAAGGGGAATCGCATCGTACTGCACCAGTGAACAGGAAGCAATGCGCCATGAAAAAGCGGGAACCCACCCGTATTACACCGTTGCCCTCAGAAGCCTGAAAGGCTGTCCCGTTCTTTCAGACAGAGACGCCCGCCGGCTGCTGGCCAGTAAAAAAACAACAAATCGCTTGAAAAATTGCAACGTAATTATTATTGTAAACAGAGAAAGGCTGTAATCTGTATAATACTGTTCAACAAAAAATAACAACAGGAAACGATACCGCACGACCATGAATCCCGTTACAAAAATATTGTATAAAATAATAATGTCCCTGAACAAAATGATTGAAAAGATGGACAAGCGAACCATCGAATCGATCAAGCAGGGTACCAAGCTGTTTGCTTTTTTTATTATTATCGGGAGCGTGATACTGGGCATTCACATGGGACGGAAATCGGCAAAAACTGGCGGTATTCAGCTTGTAAGAAATACCAACGATATTTTTGAAATTGACGTGAAACAAAGCGCCGAACGCCGCTGGACAGCTTCAATGGTTGAATCTGATAAAATAAATGAAAACTCAGCCCCTGGATTAACACGGTATCTGTTCCCTTCCACCGGAGACGCTGAACCGCAGATGCGGGAGGGAATCGTGGAGCCGGAAACACCGGAGCACACAAAGACCGGTCCCGCAGCTGTTGACAGCCGCGACAATCTCGCTGAAGTTGACCGGACCGGCGATACCCCTGCGAAAACCGACGTCCGCACACTGCAGCGCTCCTCCCCGGAAACTGATGACAGCGCATCAGAGGTGACAGATGAAGGCAGGAACACAGGAGGTGGCGATACAGCTCAAACAGACATCAGATCCCGCATCCCGAAAAAAGCTGAAACCAACAGTGACGAAAGTACTGCACAGAAGAAAAAACCGGCACTGCTGCGAACTCCCGGTAAAGTCTCACCCATTGAAAGCAACAGGGGAATTATTGAATGATACTTAACAACAGAAAATATATACCATTCACCGCGCTTGCCGCCATTCTTATCATAGCAGCCGCCCTTCCAGCCGGATCTCAGGAAAGGCCATCAACTGAGGATATAATAGAATCAATTTTAAAAAACGACACCTCACCGAAAAAAAATTCACCCCGGGGAAACGCCACCCGTGAAGAAACCGTGCCCTTCGAAACTGACCGGCCGCTTTTCCCCGACGAAGAAGGCGCTTCAGGCGACAGCAAAAAAAGCATGACCTCACCCTCCTCTGACGAGGTTCTCTACAAAACGGGCATCCAGTTCTATGAGTCGGAAATGTATGAGGCCGCTATCAAGAATTTCAACGACCTGAAGAGCAAATATCCCCAGAGCCAGTATACACAGAACGGAGCGATATGGGCCGGCAAAGCAAACCTTCAGT
Organism: Spirochaetota bacterium; assembly: GCA_029573825.1. Classification (GTDB taxonomy): domain Bacteria; phylum Spirochaetota; class UBA4802; order UBA4802; family JAGODF01; genus JAKQCH01. Next base: position 5,224 of record JAKQCH010000464.1, read on the forward strand.
TGAGAAAATTCAAAAACGCGATACAGGACTTTTCCTCCATTGATGAGCAGTCCGGCGAATATCCCGAATCCCAGTTTTACGTCGGAGAATCATATCTGCGCATGGGCAAGCGCACTGATTCCGTGAACTACTTTTACCGTGTGGCCATGCAGTTCCCCAAATACGAACTCGCAGATGACGCCCTGATAAAGCTCGGATCAATATATTTGCAGGACGGAAAAGGCTCCCTTGCGCTGAAATCGGCGGCACGGGTAATCCGCCTTTACGGAACTGAAAGCAACGTCGATGACGCGTATTACCTCATCGCGAAAGTGTACGAGAAGGACCCTGTGCTCAGGGATGTAGAGATATCAAGAAAAGTGTATAAAATATTTATTGATAAGGCGGGAAAAAACGAGTCCCACTTCAAAGATTCCCCGTTATTGAGACGGGTGAAGCGGGATCTCCGTAATATTGAAAGAACATTTTTCCGCTACGAACGATAACGAAAAGTATTTATTTCAACGCTACATTCATCTCCAGCTGTCCGAAGGGACTGTACAGGTTTATCCCCAGGGTCGTCTGTTTCACCATGGTTATGGTGAAATTTTTGCCGTCAATAACGGTCGGCGTTGTCATTTCCACCCTCTTCCCGGAATAGGCGAAAAGGTTCATCGCGTTACCTGTAATCATGTTCGCAAGCTCGCCGACTATATCCTTGTACTCCGTCTTGACATCATTTTCCGAAAGTCCCGGCGCCAGAATGCCGGCAATCTTATACACCATATTATACCCCATGCTGTATACCACCTGCCCCGTCACGGCGCCGGTAATACCGATGATAATTGCCACATCATGCGTGGGGTCCGGATATTCCTTTATGCTCAGCTTACCCCTTCTCAGTTCAACACCGATAATCTGCTTAAACACCGCGCTTGCCGCTTCCAGAAAGGGATTGATATATTCTGCATTGATGTTCATGGTAACCTCTCCTTGGGTATGATTACATAAATTTAGGATTTCTGATAATTCTGGAACGCGAGGCGAAGGTATTCATCATTGTATCATAAAATGATTCCATTCTCTGACGTTGAAGCTGTTTCCGCATTTTTTCAGAAGCTTCAGCATCCGGCGTCCCCGCTGCGATTTCCCTTTTGACAGGGGTAAAAATATATAATCCGTCAACAGAGCTGACAGCTCTCGATGTCTTCCCGATATCCAGCACAAGACAGTCATCATTAAATTCCCGTGATTCCGTAAGGGACGCGAGGGAGCCCGCCTTATTGCCGGAACCGGGAACCGGCTGCCCCACCTGAAACTCGCGGGAGGTGTCAACACGGGCCCCGAGGAACTGCACTGCTTCATTAAATGATCGGCCCTCCCGCGCCATCTGGTTCACCTGGATCATCACTTTCCGTTTCACATTTTCAAACTTTTTCTTTTCAAGGTCCACCCGGACACTTGATTCCGCCGCTTTCACGTCACCTTCAGGGGCCCTGGACTTCATTACCGCGCGCACCTCCTGATCGGTGACGTATATATCCTGTTTGTATTTCTTTTTAATCTCCCAGTCAGAGACGAAACCATACTGGACCTGCAGGCGTGAATTGACGATGGCATTCTCAAACTCTATCTCGCCGGGAGGGACCGCAACGCCTTCCTCCACAAGCTGAATCAACTCCCTGCTCAGGAGGTGGTTTTTTATCCAGCTGAAATATTCGGCCTTCGTAAACCGGTAATGATCAAGGTATCGCTCAAACAGCCGTTTGTCAAAATCTCCAAGTTCATTTTTAAAGATCGGTATCGACGAAATGACCCTCTTTACCCTGTCATTGGAAATTTTTATCCCAAGATTCCGGGCCTGCTGCACCTGCAGCTTGTTAAAGATGATGGCATTGACAATGTATTTGCTCGCTTCTTTATCTCCCATCTTCTTCATGGTCTGCTCATTCAGCATCGTGTCACGGAAACGGACAAACTCCAGCTGCTCAATTGTTTCGCCGTTCACCCGTGCGATTATTGCTTCATTGCCCCCCATCTGGGAAAGAAAATCAGGCATGCCGAATGAAATAACTATAATTAAGGTAAAAAAACCAATTATAAAATACCAGACAAGATTTTTAAGGGACACTTTTGACTTAACCATTCATATACCTCATATATGTTTCACTATTCCCATTACAGGATAATCCTCAACACGTCACTTTCGATGTATCCATCGTTTTCCAGGTAGGCATCAATCCGTCCGGAAGGACATGCGCTGCAGCATATAACGTTGCAACCCGCCTGTATTCTGCACATTTTGTCAATTATAATATCAAAGCTGCGTTATTTGGACTACGCATCCTTTCCCGCATCTATTGTGCGGCAATTTCCGCTTCATCAATCAGCATTACAGGGATACCATCCCTCACGGGATATTTACGCATACACTCAGTACAGATTATTTTTTCATTCTTCGCGTCGTATTCGACATCCCCCTTGCATGCGGGACATGCAAGAATTTCCAGCAGCTTCATGTCAATCATAACCGATCCTCTCTGAAATCGCTCCCACAGGGCGCGTGATATATATACGACTCGGCAAGGAGCGCCATTTCTTCCAGCGCGCAACAATCACTTTCCTGCACGGTTTTTATCGTAATCAAATTGCACAAATTATAGATGAACAGGGACATTTGACAAGTATTTTAATGAAATTTCTTTTGTATTCAGTTTTTTTCATGCGATTCCATGGCGCTAATGCTGCCCCTTGTATGATGAATACATATATTGCCTCGCCTGAAAAGCAAAAATTCCCGGATTTTTTAAAAACAATGGGGAATTGATACAACACCGCCCTGCAGTTACGAAAAAAACTTGCATATTTCCATCCTCCGGGTACATTTGATATTATTGTACTAACAATATTGAAGAGGAAAATGTTCGATTACAGAGACTATAGCGACCTTGATATCGTTGATAATCCGGAGATTCATTGCGAGACAGGAAGAATTGAGGATGATATATCTTCAGATATCGACAATCTGCTGTCAAACCGCTTTGACCGGCTCTATCTGACCGACAGGTTCAGACGCAACAGCAGCAGCATTGATATTATATATCCCCGGTTTCAGTACCCCGGGAGGAAGCTTCTGATAAAAGGGCCCGACCATATCCGCTTTCTGCTGTCACTGTATCCTGATTCCGGAGATTTCGACAATGTCGATAAAATTGTACTGCGGCCCCGATATATCGAGATAGGGAACATCGAACTCCTTGCCCTGTATATCCGGAACAGAAAGACCCTGGTGCTCTATCTCCACCATCCCTTCTTTTACAGCATTGAAGCCAAATCCAGCGGATATTCCGGATTTTTGCCAATGGCGGTAACCAGACTTTCAAGCGCGAAGCTGTTCGGCAGCGCTGCCGGAAACCAGACAGATGGGATGAAGATACCGCCACTGTGGTACATTCTTTCGATGGTCACGCACACCCCTGATTCCGCAATTGATAAATTTTTTCTGAAACGAAATACCGGGGAAACGGGAAAGAACTTTCAGTACCTCTCGGAAATATCCTTCTATTATTCACAGCACGGCTATTGATGAGACTTCCCGATTACCACATCCATACTGAGCTGTGCGGACACGCAACAGGCGCCGTTGAAGAGTACATTGAAGCAGCAATCGGTGCGTCCCTCGGCGAAATCGGGTTTTCCGACCACGCGCCACTTCCCGAAGAGCTCCGGGAGGGAATCACCATGCCCCCGGAGAAAACCGAACCATACATCGCAATGGTGCAGGACGCGGCGGGTCGATACAGGGACCGGATCGAAGTACGGACCGGTTTCGAAGTGGACTTCCCGCTCCACAGCACCTTTGACAGCTCCTATTTCAGCGATCCCCGTCTGGATTTTATCATCGGCTCCTGCCACTTCATTGACGGCTGGCCCTTTGATCATCCGGAGTTCATGAAGGAGTTCGAGCGGAGAGATATCGACGAAACCTACGGGCGGTATTACGCCATTGTGAAGGACCTGGTTTCCTCGGGGCTCTTTAATATTATCGGCCACCTGGACCTGGTGAAAAAATTCGGCCACCGCCCCACAAGGGACTTCACCGGCACCATCGGGGAGATATTCAAAAACAGCACGAACCGTGACATGGCGGTGGAAATAAATACCGCGGGTCTCCGTAAGCCCGTAGCGGAGATGTATCCCTCCCGGGATATTATCGACACCCTGTTCCGCCTCAATGTGCCTGTCACCCTCGGCTCTGACTCTCACTGCCCCGGAGAGGTGGGACATGAATTCGGAAGCGCCGTGGAATTGATCCGGCGCGCAGGATACCGCAAAGTTTCCGGCTTCAAAAAGCGAAAGCGCTATGACATCAGGCTTTAGACGATGATGGCGCACATGCGACAACAGAGGAAAGGAGTTTTCAGTATACCATCGCCGGAAAAGCTCGCACTTCATGTTGTGGGAAAGCACGAAAACCCGATTGACTATTCCGCTGAACCCGCATTGGTCCGCCACGCGGAAAAATCCGTACTCGCGGACATTACCGGCATACCGCGGGAAAGGACGATAATGCTCAACCAGGTCCATAAAGATGATATCATTTCCGTGGAATCATACCCTGAAACGGACATTCCCTTTTATGCTGACGCCGACGGTCTCCTGACGACGCTTACCGGGCTCTGCCTGGTGATCCGCACCGCGGACTGTGTGCCGGTGTTTGCTTTTGATCCGCAGAGGGGGGTGCTCGGCGCGGTCCATTCCGGCTGGCGCGGGTGCCGCCTTGACATCGCGGGAAAACTCATTATGCAGATGCAAAACGGCTGCCGGTGCGCTCCGGAAAACATTCATGTTTTTATTCTCCCGGCAATCGGCGCCGGTTCGTATACGGTGGATGAAGACGTCGCGTCATTTTTTCCCCGTCATACCGCACGCAGCAGCGGGAAGATCCTGGTGGACCTTCCCGGCAGCATACAGACATCTCTCCTTGAGCAAGGTGTCCCCGGACAGAACATTACCCTGTACCGTCACTGCACCATGGAGGAGAATGAAAAATTTTTCTCCCACAGGATGGGGGACACCGGAAGAAATTTGAACGCGGGATTTTTAGTTTCCCGATAATACTATTTCTTCTGCGACTCCTTCCTCGCCTTCAGCTTCAGCGCTTCCCTCAGTCCCTTCTCTTTGATGACCTTCATTTTCAGGCCCGTTTCAGTCATTTTGAAAAACCGCTTCCCGTATTTTTTCAGGAGCTTGTTGTTGATTTCAAAACCAAGGCCCGGACGGGTAAAAGGCTTCAGCATGGCATTGCCATCGGGAATAATTGGATCGATAATGCCCTCCCGGAATTCAGGTATCCATGACGGCTCCTCGAGGGGATATTCAAGGGGCAGGGTATTACCGTTGTCCGCAAGAACCAGATTCCAGTTTACATAGAAGCCAATACCGTTTGTCCAGGTATGCGGCGAGTAAAGCCGGCCCCTCTTCTTGCACTCATCAATGACCTGTTTTACCTGGGCAATACCCCCGGCGAATGTTGCGTCGGGCTGATACACATGGAAGCAGTCCTTCTCGAACATGATCTTGATCTCATCCCATCCGTAATTGAGTTCCGCTCCGGAGATTTTCACCTTTGAGTATTTTTTCAGCGCGGCGCCCCCTTCGTAATCCCTGGAATCAAGGGGTTCCTCAAGCCATTCAATGCCATTATCGGCGCATGCATCAGTAAATTTTTTCGCGCGGGCAAGGTCCCACGCGGGAATACTGTCAACGATGGTCACCAGCCACCCCTGGTTCGCGTCAACACCCAGGACAAAATCATCACCAATTCCTTTTCGTATCTCCGTGATATTGCGGATATCGTCGTCGACATTAATGCTTTTTACGCGAAGTTTCGCACATTTATAGCCGCGCTTTTTCATTTCCTGCAGCCCCTCAATCCGCTGTTTGGGATCACGCATTTCGCCTGTTGAGCAATACACCTCAATAGGCCGTGCGGTTCCGCCAAGCACCTCATACACCGGCTTCCCCGCCTTCTTGCCAATAATATCCCAGCATGCAGGCTCGATCCAGAAATTCCGCCATCCGAGAAAACCGGCCTGTTTCAGAAGGCCCTGCACCCGGTCAATATCTGTCGGGTCCGCGCCAAGGAGATATCCTCCCAGGAGGTCCCCAAGTCCTTCCCTCTCAGTGCCCATTGCAGATCCCGCGGACCACCCGTCAATTCCTTCATCTGTCATAAGATGAATCAGTGTAAACCTGTTGTGGGTCTGGGGATAACCGGGAATCCATGTCGGCCAGAATGTCTCTTTCAGCGGCACGGATACATGATACAATTCAATTGCTGTTATTTTCATATTATTCCCTCCGGTTTTTTGATTGACAAATTGGTTATACCAGTATATTGGTATAACCAATTTGTCAACAATTATTCATGAAAAAATGGTTCTGGAAATCAGAAAAACAGTTGGACAACATTCGCGGACCCCA
>JAKQCH010000398.1 GCA_029573825.1 Spirochaetota bacterium
CTGAAAGGCCCGGAGCCCCTTGCAGAAATGGATTACGTTGATGAACTGCGGTGCAAGGACCGCGCCTTCTCTTCATACTGGTATGACATTTCCGGGAATTGCGCCGCGTCACCGCTCATCGGATCGCCCCTCCCGCGGCGGTACCGCACCACGACGAAAAGAAGGGTGCACACCCGGGGGGGCGGCATAATTCTGTCATCGGATGAATCCTCCCTCAGCGATTCGCCGTCACTTCTGGAACCTGAATTTCATGCTTCCATGTATTCAAAACTCAGCGCAATCCTAAATGAAACAGTAAACAGGAGAATATCCGGCTTCCTCAACTTTGTCATAATACGGGGAAATTACGAATCCGCGGCAGTTATTTTCAATGTCACCGTGATGAACAGCGAGACGGTAAAGGGTTTTACAAAAATTGCTGATCAGCTAAAGGAGTCATCGGACAAGCTTAACGGGGCCTTTCTCTATCATGACCCTGAAGGATCGAAGTATTACCTCAACACTTCTTCTGAAATCGAAGGACACCGGATGAAAAGGCTTTTCGGAAACCGGAACCTCAGTATCAAAGTACAGGACGTACTATATACATTTGCCCCGGACAGCTTTTCCCAGGTGAACCTGTCAATATGCGGCGCCATGCTCAGCACTGCCGAGAGACTTCTCGGCCATGAAGGAAGCGGGAGACTCCTTGACCTTTATTGCGGATATGGTTTTTTTTCCTGTTACCTTTGTAGTCATTACGATGAAATAACAGGAATTGACTACGGGAACGCCGCAATTGAATCAGCAAGGGAGAACATGAAGCACGCCCGACCACGGGGCAGATGGGATTTTTACGCAAAAAGAATCGATAAAAGACTGCTCAGGGAAATCCTCCCCCAGGGCCCACTGCCTGAATATATTCTCCTTGATCCCCCGAGAAACGGCACAGCTCCCGGCGTCATTGCGACACTCGCGGATCGTGGACCGGAACTGGCGCTGCATGTTTTCTGCGGCCTTGAAACCATTCCCTTTGAACTTGAAAAATGGGAAAGGGGAGGATACCGGCCCGTGGAGTGCGCTCCTCTCGACATGTTCCCCGGAACCCCGGAGCTCGAGGTCATGGTGCTGCTGAAGAGGTTCCGTTCTGCAGGAACCGGCAGATCAACACGGAGGCGATAATTTATTCAATTCCCCTTTCAGCGGCCCATGCTGATCCCTATCGACTCGGCGCACTGAATAAGCTGTGAGTCAACAGGCACCGTGCGGACTTTTCCCGCAAGTTCCGCAAGTGGCACCAGCACCATGTCCGGTGTATCAAGGGCAACCATGGTGCCGAAATTACCCTCCGCAGCGGCGCGCACCGCGTAGCTTCCCAGTCTCGTCCCCAGGACACGGTCGAAGGCGCAGGGCGATCCGCCGCGCTGGATGTGGCCCAGCACGGTACAGCGAACCTCGAGGTCAATCCGTTTTTTGATTTCCTCCGCGAGATACGCCCCGATGCCACCAAGCTGCGGCACTCCCTGAAGGCGCGTCGTGGCGGAAGCCTGGGTAATCACATCGCCCCCTTCCTCCTTCGCGCCCTCCGCCACCATAATGATGCTGAAGGGACTACCGCCCTGGATGCGGAACTTTATTTTTTCCACAACCCGATCAATGTTGTAGGGTATTTCCGGAATGAGTATAATGTGGGCGCCGCCGGCAATTCCTGACTCCAGGGCGATCCATCCGGCTGTCCTGCCCATCACTTCCAGAATCATCACACGCTGGTGGCTTTTTCCCGTTGTGTGCAGACGGTCCATGGCGTCACAGGCCACTTCAACAGCGGTCTGGAACCCGAAGGTGTAATCTGTTTTATCAAGGTCATTATCAATGGTCTTCGGGATGCCGATAACATTGGCGCCTTTTTTATGGAAACGGTATCCTATTTCGAGTGTGCCCTCGCCCCCCACAACGAAGAGGCAATCGAGATCCAGTTTCCGGTATGTCTCAAGGGCCCGGTCAGAGTAATCGCTTACGCTGATGGAACCGTCCGGCTGCAGCTCGCGGTATTCGAAGGGGTTCCCCTTGTTCGTCGTGCCCAGAATTGTACCGCCGAGGGTGAGGATATCCCTCGTCACACGGACAGTGAGCTCCTGGGTGTGACCGTTAATGAGGCCCTCAAATCCTCCCTCAAGCCCTACAACTTTCGCCCCGTGCCCGATGATTGCGGCCCGGGTGACACCCCGTATTACCGCGTTAAGCCCGGAACAATCGCCGCCCCCCGTAAGAATTCCCACCCTTTTCAGATTCATACCACACCTCCTCCATTGTGATCTGCAACACCTGAACCAGTAATACGACAGAAACACGCGCCGGTCAAGGATTAACCTGATTATTTTTTCTCACATATCGGCGCGTGTTCCACCCTGTTGCGGCCGTTATTTTTCGCCGCATAGAGCGCCTTGTCGGCCTGCTCTGTCAGTTCCGCAAGGGTCCGTGCCGTTGCGGGAAAGCACGACACTCCCAGGCTCACGGAAAGGTGCAGGTCCGGCCCTTCGAGGGATTTCAGGAAGTCCAGTTCCGAGACAGCTTTTCTCACTCCCTCAGTCACCTTCATCGCGGTTTCGATGTCAGTGTCCGGGAGCAGTATAGTAAACTCGTCACCGCCGTACCGTGAGGTAATGTCAGTTTTCCTGAACGTGCTGGTAAACACTTTCGCCACCTCCACGATATACTGGTCACCTACCTCGTGGCTGTATCCCTCGTTTACCTCGCGGAAAAAGTCCATATCGGCCATCACCAGTGAAAGCGGAGTGCCTTCCTTCTGGGCCATGTTAAACCGCTTCTCCAGCTCGCTCTCCAGATAGCGGCGGTTAAACACGCCGGTGAGCTTGTCGGTGACGGCCCGGAGACTGGCATCCTCGCCCCACTTCACCATCTGGGTGATAAACTGGCCGCTGGAGTTCAGGCGGTCTGTGGTCTTGTTCAGCATGTTCTTCATCACATTGATGGCGGCATGGGGGAAGTATTTCATGAGGCTGAAAAAATCCTCCTTGTCAAGACGCAGGAGCTCGGAATCCTCGGCGGCGATACATGTCGCTGAGCGGGGGGCATTTTCGAAAATCGCCATCTCCCCGAAAAATTCCCCTTCCCTGAGCAGCGCAATTTCCTTCTCTGTGCCGTCCTGCACATAGATACGGACCGAAATTGATCCGGTTTTGATGATAAAAAGTTCGTTTCCCTCGTCTTTCGCGCGGAAGACTTCGCCGCCCTGCTTACAGCGCATCAGTTCAAGGCGCTGCGACACGAGATGCAGCTCGGACATTTTCAGGCTGGAAAACATACCCACTGTTTTCAGGAAGTTTGAAAGCTCATCCTGTCCCGCAATGGCGACCTGCACACCGTTCCCCCCAAGATCACGCTGTTCAAACACCTTGGTGAAGGCCTTTTCAACCAGCAGCAGGAACTCCTTCTCATGTTCAGGATACGCCGCGACACCGATACTGAAGGTCTGCAGCAGGCTCTCCTTTTTCATCGCGACGCCGATATCGAAGGTGTTCATTGAGACCAGGTGCTCACGCGCCAGTGATACGGCATCATCAATAAGCGTCTCCGGGAACACCACAATAAACTCGTTCCCCCGGTAACGTATCGCGAAATCCCGGGGACGTATAATTTCCTGAAGTTTTCCTGAAATAGCCTGCAGGGCGCTGTCCCCTGCCTCATGGCCGAAGGTGTCGTTTATCAGTTTGAAATTGTCCGGCTTGATGACCATGAGGCTGAACTCCGGTCCGAGGAAGTCGAAGTTCTTTGAGAGCTCGTCCTCAAGGTACGTGCGGTTGTACACCCCGGTGAGCTTATCGAAGAACATCTGCTTCTTCAGCTCCTCCATCCAGCCGGTCTTCTCGCTGATGAGCCGGTGCGTCAGCCGCTGTCTTCCGGCATTGACGGAAATCAGCTTGTGATATATTTTCGCGAATATATGTGCGTACTCGTCAAAGATCTGGTCCAGGTCCTCCCCCTCATCGGGAAATATCAGGAGCGAAGTATCCTCCGCCGCAAATGCATAAGCGGTGCGGTTGTCCTCCTCGAAAAATTCGAACTCACCGAACATTTCACCGCTAATAAATCGGGCTATTGCCTGCCCCGCCGATTGTATCTTCCCCCGTGGCCCCATATCCATGGTGCTCGCGATTGCCACTTCACCGCGATCAATAATGAACATATGCTTGCTCTTGCTTCCCTTTTCAAAAACCATGTCCCCCTTTTCATAGTCTCTGATGGCGCTGAAGTGAGCCAGGACATCAATATCCTCATCGGGAAGATGGGAAAATATATCAGATTTCTTAAAATGACCGACAATGCGGTCCAGATTCTCTTTATTCGTCACGGACATGGTTCAATTTCCTTTAATCTAATGATATACAACCGGAAAACATTATGACCGTTTTCTATGAATTTGTCAACCAGCTCTTATGAAATATCAGATATACTGT
>JAKQCH010000470.1 GCA_029573825.1 Spirochaetota bacterium
CCTGGTGATCTTCTCCGTGTTAAACTCAACGAGGACCTGTATCTCATACGGCGTAAACCGGATGTCGATACAGAGGGGCCTGTCCGGTGATGCAAGGTGTATTGATTTGTGAAAGATATCCCGGAAGGCTGTTTCCATCCTGCCGCGGTCGATATAGGCCATATAGCGTGGTGAACGTATCTCCGGCGCCTGAACGGTAATGCCGTTGCCCGCCGCCTCGGCGCGGGCGTCCCGGAGCAGGCGGCGGAAAAACGAAGCGGCGTTTTCTTTCGTGAAGATTACATCTGAAATATCAGAATAGTTCTCCACCAGGGTCACGAGCCTGTCGAGCTTGTCCGCATCGTCTCTGATGTAGGTGAGATACTTTTTTAGTTCACTGTTGTTGTGGTTCCCCTCCTCGCATTTCTTTATCAGAAGCTCCGCGTACCCTCCGATGCTGGATATAGGATTCCGGACTTCATGGGCTACGCTGTCCGCAATTTCCCTCAGTGATTCAATATGATACAGGTAGTTTTTCCTCAGCTGGTTAAGGAGCGCCCGTTCCTTGCAGTGAAGCCGCCACACTTCAGTAATGTCTCTGATCAGAATAACATGGACCGGCCCCCATGCTTTCAATTCTGCAGTTTTCAGGGATGAAATGCTAATGCGAAGCTCTTTTTTCCCCCTGCGGTACAGGATTTCCCTGTCGGATACCTTTTTCCCTTTCGCCAGTACATCGTCCAGAAGGGAAAGAAATTCGCTTCCCGCGTTTTTGAAGAGTTCCCGGGAACCGGCAGTTCCGTTACCCGGTGACCGGATTCCGGTCAGAACCGATCCGGCCCGGTTAATGAACAGGACATCGCCTTCTTCATGGATAATGACAATCCCCTCACTCAGTGAATTGAAGAATTTTTTCATGGCAGCGCTTTCTCCGGTAACCGGTACTGCGTCACATTATATTGCTGGCGAAAGCATACACCGGAAGGGACATCTGTGCAAAACTTTTTTATGCGCCCGGTAGTTTTGTGCAGGGCCATGTGTTGCATATATGATACATTGTTGAGTTTATTCCATAAATATAACGTTCCCCGGGAGGCGCCCGATGTCGCACGCCGCAAGGTCTGAATTGTTCAGGGGTTACGGGCGATAAAATTATTCTGATGGCACGGAACATGCTTTATATACTGGCAGAGAGGACAGGAACAATGAAATTATCAATATTTGAAATATTTATTGTATTCTGGACTTCAGCAATCCTCTGGGTGCTGATTGAATACTTTTTTTACCGGTTCAGCCGCAGCAACAAGCGGAGTGCGCCCTTCGATCAGTACAGAGAAGATTGACGTTTTTATCCATAAGTTCATATCAATCAATCCCATAATAAATGCCGGGGCATGCTCCGGCATATTTTTTTTCCCCTTCTGACGAAATTGCGGGAAGTTCTGCCCATATCATGATAAATTCATTATGGTGTATCCGGATGTTTTTCTCTCCGCAGAACTGATCCCGGGAAAAATAGCTTGTATTTTACTCATGGAATGTTTGCATCTGGCACTATGCAGCACAGCATGCTTTGACGAAGCTGAGGTAACTGAATACAGGATGGTATATGATAAAAATAACAATTGTGCCGGTTTTATGTGCAATCTTTCTTTCGTTTCCGGTCATTCGATGTTCGAATCCGGAGCAGCCTTCCCAGAAAAATATTGCCGGATATGACA
>JAKQCH010000475.1 GCA_029573825.1 Spirochaetota bacterium
TGGTGAGGACCGCCTTTATGTTGGTGCCCCCGATATCAATTCCGACAAACATAGAACGCTCCTCCTGTGGAGTGATATTTTTGATCCAGGCATCAGGAAGAGTAAAGCTAATTTTTTGCAGATTTCAATGATTCATGAAAATTTTTTTAAAATAAAAGGTTGCGGTGTCGAAATCGAAATATTCTTTTTTACTGTGCGATATTATGACTGAAGGAAATTAGATAATGCAAAAGAGAATTGATCTTCATACCCATACCACCGCTTCTGACGGTATTTATAGCCCCCCGGCGCTGATAGATTACGCCCGGGAGAACGGGGTCAGTACTCTCGCGATCACCGATCACGATACAATCGGGGGACTGGAAGAGGCACTGCGTTATGCAGAAACCGTTGATATGGAGCTTATTCCCGGAATTGAGTTCAGCATTGACTATACCGGCGGCACGTTTCACCTCGTTGGCCTCGGCATCGACTTTCGGCATCCGGGATACCGCGAGGTAACGGAGTGGCTTCAGCATGAACGGGACATGCGGATTGTGAGGATGGTTGACGACCTTCGGGCCCATGATATTGCTATATCCATTGATGAAGTCCGCAGTGAGTCCGCGGGGGCATCTATCGGAAGGCCCCATGTCGCACGTGTCCTGGTAAAAAAGGGGTATGCCCCATCGGTCCCCGATGTGTTCAAAGAGTATCTTGTGAAGGGAAAACCAGGATACGCGAAGAAGAAAAAGATCCCCCTCGGAGATGCTCTGACCCTTATCCGGGATTCCGGGGGGATTTCCGCAATAGCGCACCCGATTTCAATGAATTTTGGCGATTTTGATAGTTTTAGAACAATGGTGAGGGGGTATGTCTCAGAGGGCCTCCAGGGGATAGAGGTATACGCCTCCATGCATACCCCCGATGAAGTGCGGAAGTTTCTGGAAATAGCGGAGGAGTTCGGGCTTCTGGTTACGGGAGGCAGCGATTTTCACGGTGATAAAAATGAAAGAATAGGGTTTTATCTTCCCGAAACACCCATACCTGCTGATATTCTTGATGGTCTGAAAAGTATCCGCAGAATATAAAAAATTTTCAAAAGAATGCGAAAATTTCGATCCCCTGTTGACGACAGGGGATTTCTTTTGTATATTGTTGCTGTTAGCACTCAGCCTTGGTGAGTGCTAATTCGAGAGAGTTTATATGAAACTTGTATAACTCAGGAGGTTTGCCATGAAATGGGGATTAACCAAAAAAGGAAAAGAGCAGGAATCGATGTTAGACAGCTTTGAAAGGGACATTTCAAAGGTTTTTGACGATTTTTTCTCAATACGGCCTTCATCGATGTTTGAATGTGAATGGTCGCCCTGTGTGGATATTGAGGAGGATGAAAAGAATCTTCGTGTTGTGGCGGAAATACCGGGAATTGACGAAAAGGACCTGAATGTGTCTATTGAAAGAAACATGCTGATTATTTCCGGTGAGAAGAAGGAAGAGAAAACTGAAAAAGACGCCGCGAAACGGTATGTGAAGTCTGAAAGGATTTTCGGCTCGTTTTACCGGTCAATTTCGCTTCCGGAGGATATTATAACCGACAGCGTGAAGGCGAAGTTTAAAAACGGCGTTCTTACGGTGGAAATGGGAAAAAGCGAACAGGCGAAACCCAGGAAAATCCAGATTGATGTAAAATAAGGAGGTGATGCCATGTATACAACGTACGATATTTTTGACGATATTCTGGGGCTCAGGAATGAAATCGGAAGGTTTTTCCGTGAAGTCCCTGTGAGAACCAGAAGTCTCGACCTGCCTTATACCAATGTGTACGAGCGGGGTGATGAAATTGAGATCCATGCCCTGACCCCCGGGGTGAAGGTGGGGGACCTGAACCTGGAGCTCATTGACAACAGCCTCATCCTTGAAGGGGAGAAGAAAAGCGACTATTCCGATAAGCCATATATCAGGAAAGAGCGAAGTTTCGGCAGATTTAAAAAATCAATACGTCTCCCCTTCCGGGTCGATCCGGATAAAGTCCGGGCCACTGTTAAAAACGGTATCCTCGTGGTGACCCTGGTGAAAAGCGAGGACGCGAAACCGAAAAAGATTGAGATAAAATAAAGGAGGTGCATCATGGCTGCTGAAATTAAGAACACGCAGAGAAAACTGGATGACCGTGAGCGCCATGTGCTGGTGCCGCCGGTTGATATATATGACGCGGGAGAGGAGTACGTTCTGAAAGCAGAAATGCCGGGAGTGGAGAAACAGGATCTCGAAATTACCATGAACAACAACGAGCTGGAGATCAATGCCGCGGTCCATGGAGATGACGGCGCAGACAGCGCCCTCTCCTACGGAGAGTTCAGGCTGTTCAGCTATCACAGGAAGTTCGTGGTGGATGACTCGGTCAACTCATCGGCGATTACCGCGGTGCTGGAAAACGGAGTTCTGACACTAACGCTTCCCAAGAGCGAGAAGGTGAAGCCGAGAAAGATTGAGGTGATGGCAGGATAAGCAGACGTTCAATACCACACTGCTCTCAGGCGGCGAGGAATTGCGGGGAAGGTATCC
>JAKQCH010000496.1 GCA_029573825.1 Spirochaetota bacterium
GACATGCGCCGCCCTCGCGGGGACATTCGCCGATTCCCTTCTCAGCGCCTTCGCGGAACCAGGGCTCTCCGCGATGAATTTCTTTGCGCACCGCGCCGGCCCCGATTCACCTTCACCGAACGATATTATCAACCTCACCGCCTCGCTCTCCGCACCTGTGATGTATCTTCTTCTGCGGATGATATAGGGATAAAAAATGTCTCCGGGGTGTTTGATTGCAGGCGGGATACGAATATCCTGTCATTCCATCTTTGCATGAGTATATTGAATGGCTGATAAATGATAAAAAATGTGTTTTAAAGGCTCGGTGCCCTGCATCGGCAGGGCAGAACTGGAGGGCGTGATCGCATTATTGCGGGTAACGGAGTGCGTGCATCTTCACACGTCTTCATTCTCCGTGGCGGTTTCATTTTCTGAAACATCTGTATCTTCAACAGTGTTTTCCGGGGTTTCCTCTCCTGAGTCGGCAGTTTTATTCAGTTTTCGCTGCCGTTTTTCCTCCTGCTTTTTCTTCTTTGCGATATCTTTCTGGCGTTTTTCATATTGATAGTTCTTTTTTGGCAATTTTATCTCCTTGCAGCTGAAATTAATAACTGTTTCCCATGCCGGGAGCTTCGGAATCATGAAATATCAGAATATTCAACTCCCTCTGTCGCTGACAGGGGGAGTTGAATATAGCTTTTTCTTCTGTATGCAGCAAGCGATGCAATTGTCTAATAACGCTGATTTCTGCGCGGTTTATCCACTTTTGGCTTCGCGACGTTTACCTTTATTGCTCTGCCGTCAATTTCCTTGCCGTCGAGTTGATTGATTGCCTCATCACCTTCCGCCTGATTTGGCATTTCGACAAATCCGAATCCTTTTGAACGATCGGTATCTCTGTCTATTACAATTTTACTCTCCGCAACTGTTCCGAAAGCAGAAAAAAGCTTTCCAAGATCTTCATCCGTCATGTTGTACGACAGGTTTCCTACATAAATATTCATTAGTGTGCTATTCTCCATACCTGATCTCTGGGTCTATTTGATTAATATCAAATTTTAATTAACAGATTATACACTGTAGTCTTTTTGTCAAGGATGAATAATTTCCGAATGAAAATATACCGAATTTATTCAAAAAAATTACCGGAGTTGTCAGAATGTCCGGTGTGGTGATAGTGATTCAGGAGGAGCGCTCACCGCGATTTCTCACCGTCTCAATGAATTGCGGGATGAAAACCTTCAGGTCTTCCACGATGCTGATATCCGCAATGTGGTGTATCGGGGCGTCGGGGTCACGGTTAATTGCGATGATGGTGCCGGTATTCTTCATGCCCATGATGTGCTGCGGGGAGCCGGATATGCCGCATGCGATGTAGAGCTTCGGGGACACCGTTTTCCCCGTCATCCCCACCTGAAGCCCATAGTCCACAAGGCCCATGTCGCAGGCGCCCCGCGATCCTGCGATGGAGGCGCGGGGGAAAAGGGATGCCATGTCACGGAGAAGCTCCATCTGTTCCGGGGTGCCGACTCCCTTACCTGCGGCAATGATCACCTCCGCCGATAGAAGGTCCGATGACGCGACGGCGGCGCGTGTTCGTAAAA
>JAKQCH010000506.1 GCA_029573825.1 Spirochaetota bacterium
GCCGATCTGCCGCGCCATTTCCGTGATACGCTTTACCGAATCTACCGAACGCTGCCCCGGCTCCACGACAACGAGAAAGATATCGACACCCCTTGCCGTGGCCCTTCCCAGGTGCTCAATACCCGCTTCCATGTCCATGAGTAGAAGGTCGTTTTTATGCAGCACGAGGTCCTGCACCAGGGCACGCAGGAGGGAACTCTCCGGACACGCGCATCCCGTACCGCCACCTTCAATGGCGCCAAGAACGAGGAGGGACACTCCGCGATGTATATAGGCATAGCTGTCTTTTATATCAGATACTTCAGGATTGAGTTTGAATATCTGTCCGTACTCTTTCAGCTTGGCCCCTGTCCTTTCCTCGATTAGCGCATTTTCCGCCGCTATTGTTGGTATACCACTCTGCGCGGAGGATAATACTCCCAGAGCCGAGGCCATGTTGGCGTCAGGATCTGCATCAACGACCAGTACGTTCATGTTATTTTCTGCGAATGTTAATGCGAGGGCTGCGGTAATCGTTGTCTTCCCGACTCCGCCCTTGCCCGAAACGGCTATTTTCATGTAATTCCCTGCCTGTTAAAAAATACAATCTGACTGTGCAAGTTTTTTTACGAACAGTGTTTATCAGGAGTCTGTATATGGTATATTATTAGCTTCAATACCGATTCCCCGCACAGACCGAGATGACCGTAATCAATCACTGCACATCGCAAATATTAGTGCTCATTGTATCACCGTGCCTTTAATGTCAATAAAAATTATTATAGAATGCAACCTGTGTCCGATCGCAGTACTCAAATCCATGTTTCAATTATCGTAAAAACAGAAAATTGAAATATCTCACAATATTTTATGTTGACAGGTGATTTTTTCCGTCATCAAATACTCTATCCACTCAATTATCGCTATAATGCACATGAATACAATCATCCGGTTAAATTATATAGTATTTTTAAAAACCGCCATATACATTATTTAAGGTAGCGCTGAATGCTGAAACATCTTGGAAAAACCACACGGCGAATCGGCAGGTTATCCATGTCCCAGACAAAGGGGCTGGTTTCACTCCTCGGGAAAAAATCCCATAAAGCGGGACTACCCCCAGGGACCCTCATCCATGTCGGGGAGCGGAAACTGCCGAAAGCGGCACTAACCCTGATCCAGTACAATTATGACATACTGAAGGAAACCTCAACACATGATATCCGTAAGCTGAAAAAAATTGTCTCAAAAAACATGGTGAACTGGCTCCGGGTCCGTGGGATTCATGACGCTGAAATGATAGCTGCACTCGGTAAACAATTCGCCATCCACCCCCTTACCCTCGAAGATATACTGGATACAAATCACAGGCCGAAGGTCGACATATATGAATCCTATATTTTTATTCTCGCGAAGAGTATCCACCTCAACCCCGAAGATGGAAACATTGCCACTGAACAGATAAGCATTGTGCTCACTGAACATACTGTTATAACATTTACCGAAAGCGACGATACAATTTTTGACTCTGTTATTCAGCGGCTCGCCAGCACCGCGTTTAAAATACGCGCGGAAGGAGCTGACTACTGCACGTATGCGCTTCTGGATGTTATTGTTGATAATTATTTTTCAGCCCTGGAAAGCCTTGCGGGAACAATTGAGGAAATGGAACAGTCCCTGATAAAAAATCCTGATCAGCGCACCCTGGAACATATTTTAAAATACCGGAACGATGTAATTCTTCTCCGTAAACTGATATGGCCCCTCAGGGAAATTATCAGCAGACTCACCCGCGGGGAAAGCTCTCTTGTAAGAAAAACAACCACAGTGTATATGAAGGACATCAATGACCATCTCATTCATATACTTGATACTGTCAGCACATTCCATGACATTCTTTCAGGCATGCTGGAGATGTACCTCTCAAGCGTAAACAATAAAATGAGCGAAGTAATGAAGGTCCTCACCATAATTACCACATTATTTATTCCGCTTTCATTTATTGCTGGTGTATATGGCATGAATTTCAGGAACTTACCGGGACTCAACTGGAAATACGGATATATTTTCGCGTTGTGCATTATGGTCTTCACCACAGCGGCAATGCTGTTATTTTTTAAAAGGAAGAAGTGGTTATAATCTATGAATACCAACGATACTGACATCAGAAATTTCATCTATACGTCATCCGCAGAAGAAGTATTCACCACATTCAGAAGCTCCCGCGAGGGCCTCACTGATGCTGTTGCGGAGGAACTGCGGCAGGAATTCGGATTCAATGAAATAGTTCAGGGAAAGAAAAAAAGCTTTTTCGCAAAACTCCTGACCTACATTGTGGACCCCATGGTGCTGATACTTTTCGGAGCTTCGGTATTCTCTTTTCTCATCCGCGACTTCATCGAGGGATTTGCAATCCTCGGTGTCGTGGCAATCAACACGGTTATCGGGATGATACAGGACAGCAAGGCGGAAAAGGCCGTTGAGGAGCTGAAAAAAATCCTCTCACCACAGTTCAAGGTTATACGGAACGGTATTTCAGAAATTATTTCATCGAAATTTATAGTCCCCGGAGACCTGATTGTTTTTGAAGCGGGCGATATCATCCCCGCAGACGCTCGCGTGGTGGAACAGAAGAACCTCCTGGTGGATGAGGCCCATCTCACCGGGGAGAGCGAACCTGTATCGAAAATATCCATACCCCTCGAAGGAAGCAATCTTCGTCTCCATGAAATGACCAATATTCTCTTTACCGGAAGCAAAGTGCTGAACGGGAATGGAAAGGCCCTTGTGGTGAATACCGGAAACAGCACTGAAATGGGGAAAATTGCCGAAAACATCCAGTCTGCTGATGACGAAAAGACCCCGCTCCAGGAGAAACTCACCAGGGAAATTAAGTTTCTTGTGGCCCTGGCACTCCTGTCAGCGGTGGTGGTGTTAGGCATTTCACTGCTCCGGGAATTTTCATTCAACCAGTCTGTTATTATCGCCATCAGCATCATGGTGGCGGTGTTCCCGGAGGGCCTCCCGGCATCAATCACTATCGCCCTCTCCCTTGCGGTGGAACGCCTTGCGAAGAGCTCCGTCATTGTCAAGAAGCTTTCATCGGTGGAGACCCTCGGGAATGTGGACTATATCTGTACGGACAAGACAGGCACCCTCACCCAGCACAATATGACGGTAAAAGAGTTTTATATAAACAATTCTTTTTATACGGTAACCGATATCTTCAAAATGCTTGCCGAAGGCCAGACTGATATCATTAACCGTCTCTTTCTCATTTCCATAAAATGCTCAACCGCAGAGATCATTGAAGAGGACGGTAACATCATAAAAGAAATGGGGGACCCGACGGAAATTGCTCTCATCAAGGCGGCAATCCTTACCGGCTTTAAGCCCGATGACTTCAGCGGCTTCACCGTTCACGAGACACATCCCTTCTCCTCTGAAACAATGTATTCAGCTGCTCTGATATCTGCGGGAGGTCGTCATGAAATAATCGCGAAAGGAGCTCCAGAAAAGCTGTTGGACATGTGCACATCCATATACCGCAATGGCACGGTCATTAAGCTGACTGAGCGGATACGGAAGGAGACTCTCATGGAACTTTCCTCCATGTCGGAAAAGGGATTCCGCCTGATCGGATTCATGGACCGTGAAACTCCGGATGCGTCCGCGTCTCTTGAACCTGCAGACATGAGGGAATTCACCTTCCTTGGCGGCGCGGTGATATATGATCCTCCAAAAGATGAAGTAAAACAAACCATTACGGATACCCGCAGCGCGAATATCAATGTTGTGATGATAACCGGGGACAGCAGGAAAACCGGCTTCTCCATAGCGGAGCATGTCGGTATTGCCGAAGATTTATCGCAGGTGATAGAAGGACATGAGCTTGCGCTGCTCACTGAAGAGGAATATCTCGAACGCGTTGAGACTATAAAAGTCTACTCCCGCGTCGCTCCTCTGGACAAGCTAACCATCGTCAGGACCCTCAAGGAGAAAGGCCACATCGTCGCCATGACAGGTGACGGCGTCAATGACGCCCCCGCCCTCAAGCAGTCCGATGTGGGTATCGCGATGGGAAGGGCCGGTACACAGGTCTCTCAGGAAGCAGCGGATATTATACTGACCGATGACAACTTCGCGACAATTGTCAAAGCTGTCAAAGAAGGACGAACCGTGTACCGGAACATCAAAAAGCTGGTGCGTTATCTCATTACCAACAATATCGGCAAGGTTGTTGCGGTGCTTCTGGCTCCCGCACTGGGATATGCCGTGCCCCTCACCGCGATTCAGATACTCTGGACCAATGTCATCATGGAATCGCTGCCAAGCGTTGGCATCAGCACAGATCCCTCAGATGACAATATCATGAAGCAAAAACCTTCAGGACAATCT
>JAKQCH010000535.1 GCA_029573825.1 Spirochaetota bacterium
AGCAAATTCAAGAATGATGTATACCGGCAGTTGCTTGAAGTGTACGGGCCCAATATGAGCGGAACCGACGACGAAAAGAAGAAAGCGGTGAAGGAATTCTTTAAAAACAGGTTCTACCATTTTCCTGAAGGTGAGTCTCTCATCGAAGCTGACTGGCGGATCGCCCATTCATTCATGGACCTCATGAAGAATAACCTCGGTAAACGCGTGGTGCTCTGCGATCACTCCGGCGCACTCAGGGTGTTTGAAGCGGTAATCCGGACTCTCGATTTCGCGGAGTATGCTTCCATCAAGGAAGGGCAGGATTCAATTATTGCGATGATATATCAGCCGGGTACCAATGTGCGGTATGATTATCTGCAGAAAAAAGGTTTTTCTCTTCGGAAATAATTTTTTATCGCAATTAGTTTTGCATGAAAACGATTATCGTTCTGAGATAATGAAACAAGTGCGCCCCCTGCCGCCTTTGGCGGCAGGGGGCGCTTTCGTTTCCTCAGAAAATGATTATCATGTCAGCATCAATAGCCCTGTATGATTTCCCCTCCGGGATTATACAGGGCTTATTTTTTTTGGAGGAGATGAGTGTTTCCGCAGTTCAGGAATACTGTATTGTGCTTTCTGATTCAGGGTAAATTATGTTGACAAATGAACACCGAATGACCCGATGTAAAGAAAAAGAATTATTATACCGTGATGTGTTATATAAAATTTCAGAATATTGTGAGCTTTAAACAGAAGGTTTGTCATGGGAAAATACAGAAGATTTACCGGCTTTTTCCTGAATCGTTTTGAAGGATCGGATTATCTCATTTATAAAAAAGCGGAATTTACCTTGTATTTCTGCTTTGTCTTCCAGTTTCTCCTCATCGCGATGACTGTGTTGTCTCTCAAATTTGGTGTGGCCCGGTTTCTGATGATGCTTACCATGACGGGGCCCGCTTTAATCGCAACCATAGCCGGACTGTATTGTATACGGAAAGGACGTTTTGAATTAGCGGCAAACATCCTGGCGATTTTATGCTGTGTTATAACAATTACCGGGTTTCTTCTAAAACCAATAGCCCTTGCCGGAGTGTCTCTTGCGTATTACATGTATGTTGATGTGATATTTTCGGTATTATTCGCCTCAATATACATATCAGTTTTTGTCGTTACAGCTTTCATCGGTACCCATCTGTTTTTTTACTTTTTTATTGCCGTCCCCGTTGCTTCCGGTGTTTTTGTGGAAATGTCCAGGACACTGTTGATAAACGGAATTGTAACGCTTATGTCGGCTTTTGCCGTTAGTTTTGTTGCTGCCCGGATATTAAATCACGCATTTGAATTGAGCAAAAGGGAACTTCAGACCAATAAAGAGCAATACCGGAAAATTAAAGCGCTGCTCAACGCCATACACGGCACCACGGTGAAGTTGAATGATTCAATAGGTATAACAGGGAAGTCCATTGACGTGTTTTCGGAGAATTCCCAGAACCATGCAGCCGCTGTTGAGGAAGTGAGTTCCACTATGGAGGAAATTGCAGCATCAACACACAGCATGGACAATGCCGCCAGGGACCAGAACAGTGCGGTCAATATACTCGCAGAAAGTATATCTGCGCTCTCACTGTCGATTGCCCATCTCGAAAACTATGGAATGGCGATGTCGGAACGGTTCATTACGATCATGAAACTGGCGGAAGGAGGGGAGCAGTCCACCACGCACCTCGATGAAATCAACGCCACTATTTCCGGCAACT
>JAKQCH010000538.1 GCA_029573825.1 Spirochaetota bacterium
GACATCCCTGTTTTCCTCAATAACGCTTTCGGCGTAGAGATCGAAATAACTGCGCCGTCCGGAAAATATAAAAAAACCGTTATCGCCGAAAGGGCCTTCAACAACTGCGTCCGCGGTGAGCAGGTTCACGTTCAGCTTCACGGAAGGAACTGCGGATACCGTGTCACGGGAATGAATATCGAGGATGGACCCCGTGGCTTCACCGAAATGGACAGGGAACCCGCCGCTGTAGAAATCGATGCTGTCAATGACATCTGTGTTGATGACTGACACGAACCCGCCGAAATGATACGCCCGAGATATCCAGAATTTGTCCACCAGTATCCTGTTGTCATAGGGACCGTTACCCCGCACAAAAAGCTCGCCGGAAATATCATTTGCCGCGGCAACACCGGGGAGCGCCTGAATCGACCGCATCATATCACCCCCGGAACCGGGAATCCGCTTCATCTCCTCCCGTCCGACTGTGCGGCGGCTGGTAGTGGGTTTGTTTTTTTTCGCGGTTACCAGAATTTCGTTCTCACTGAACAGACGGGGGGTAAGAAATATTTTCAGGAGCGTATCGGGGTCCGCTGACTGGACCACAATGACCAGTTTATTATATCCGGGGGTATCGACAACAACCGTGTACCTGCCCCCGGTATTCATATCCAGGGTGACATGCCCGTTACGGTCGCTCACCGCGATCTGGCGGGTTTCACGCACTCCGACTGACGCACCGCTTACAGCAGTTTTGGCAGCATGGTCAATGACGACTCCCCGCACCGCGGCATGTAAAGCGCCGGAGAACATCAGCAGTGTTCCTGCCACCATGAAAAACAGGGCCCGGCGGATATTTTTCCCCGGCGGTCTGTAACAGGGTTCTGCTATTCCGGCTTCAATCAGTGCAGTTTCTGCATGTGACGTGTGAAAAGCAAGGGTAGTTTTCAAAACAATCCACCGCTGACACTTCGGGGAAACCGCTAAAAATCAAGATATTCCCGGTCCTTTCTGTTGATAAATTTGATATAGGTGTATTTACCGCTTTTTTTTGACTCCTCAAGCATGCGGTACCCTTCCCGGTGACAACGCGAACAGCTGTTGATGGGAATCTGAATTCCGACAGATATCGGATTGACCGAGGACACCGTTTCAACCTTCAGAACCCCGTTGCACTCGTCACACACCATCACCGACTCAAGCTGCTTTTCCCGAATACCGTCAGTATCATAAAAAACATCCTTCTTGCGGACATAATAGCTGTTCACCATTCCCCTGCTTCCGGCGACAGCACGGGGATCAAAGTAGGCCTCCAGCACACGGGGAGCCAGTTTTTTAATGTACTGGGTAATCTCCCGGTCCTGTTCCATCAGCTCTTCATTGTAGTCCGGTTCAAGCACATGGGAATAATCGACTCCCGCCATTGCCAGCACGATGCCGAGGTTCACATAGGGAAGCGCTCCCTGAATCGAGTATCCTCCTTCAAGAACCGCGATATCGGGATTCAGCTTCGTGTTGAGCATCGCATATCCCTGAGCGGAAAAGTTCATATTGGTGATGGGATCGGTGTAGTGATTGTCCTGCCCGGCGGAATTTATGATCAGGTCCGGCTTGAAATCATCAAGGATGGGAAGTACAATTTTATCGATGACATAGGCGAACCCCTCGTTTGACGTAAGGGGCGGCAGGGGGATGTTGATATTTTTCCCCATGGCATTTGGACCGCCTAATTCTTCGATAAAACCGGTCCCCGGATACAGCGTCCTGCCGTCCTGGTGCAGGGAGATATAAAGCGTCTCAGGGTCGTGCCAGTACACATCCTGGGTGCCGTCACCATGATGACAGTCGGTATCCACAATTGCGATCCGCTTCGGCCCGTAATGCTCACGGATATATTCCGTCATCACCGCTTCGATGTTGATATTACAGAAACCCCTGTTTCCGTGGACAATTTTCATCGCGTGATGTCCCGGAGGCCGCACCAGGGCAAATGCCTTGTCGGCCTCATTCTCCATGACAAGCCTTGCTGCCCGTATCGCGCCTCCCGCTGAAATCAGGTGCGATTCAGTTACGACAGAATCGACGTCAGGAAAACAAAAATGGGTGCGCCGTACATCATCGGCGGTTGCGATATCGGGCTTGTACTCCCGGATACCCTTTATATCGAATATTCCCTCTTCCCATAACTGGTCCTGGGTATAGAGGAGCCGCTCTTCCCGCTCCGGATGTGTCGGACTGATGGCCCAATCGAATGCAGGAAAAAATATTATGCCGAGCCTGTTTTTTGCCTGTATCATAATGTCATCTCCTTCATGCCCCGGACCCGGAATTCCTTGCTTCAGGTTTTTCACCGAAGGTAAAGAGAACCCCCGGCTTCACCTGACACTTGACCCTTATGTTTTTTCCCACGGTGGTGAATCCATCCACCATATTGAACGATGAAGCCTCAACGATCTCAGGAACAACCCCTTTGTCCGCATTCATTTTTTTCAGATAATCAAGAAGATAGCGCTGCGCCTCAGACTCGGCATCAGCCAGCGTAAACCACTCATCGACCGGCTTCATGACGTCAAGGCTCGGGATTATCAGCTGCCCCTTTTCAGTATCGGCGAGAAGTTCAATATCTCTGGTTGTCCGTGCAAGGGCCGCTCCCACCGCGTTGGCAACGGCAAATTCCTCCGGGATCACCACGGGAAGATTAAAAGCTTTTCCGAGAACCTCTGCAAAGGCCTCTGCGGGCCCTCCCATAATATAGAGCTTCTTAGGCTCCACATGCTTATCTTCAAGAAGTTCATGGATTGTATATACCGGCCGCTCATTGATCTCTTCAAGAACCTCATTGACTTCCGCAGTAATAGTATTTACCGCCCGCTGTATCGCCTGGCGGGCAAGTTCGCCGGGGTCCATACCATTTTCTTCAGCAAGTTTCCTTATTCCGGCAACTGATGCCGCCTGATCTCCTACGCCGGCATTTTCAGAATAATTAAACGCATCGATGAGGGTGGCATCATCACCACCCTGCGCCATGGCCGGCCCCTTCCTTTCCGGCCCTGCCTGGACACCTGATTCCGTAACGCTGAGAAGGGAATCTCCGCCAATACCAATTGAATGGGTCTTCAGCGCGCGCACCAGTGTGGGACGGTGATTAATGGATATCCCTTCACGCTCAATCAGGGGGGCACCTTCGGCAAAAACGGCGATGTCAGTTGTGGTGCCGCCAATATCAAGAATAATAGAATCTTCAGTGATATGGCACAACGCGATTATCCCCATAACGCTTGCTGCGGGTCCGGAAAGAATTGTCTCCACGGGAATCATCCGGGAAAGTTCAAGGGGCATTGTGCCGCCGTCTGCTTTTAGGATATTTATTGCGGCGGAAACACCATGCTCCGCAATGCTTTTCTCGACAGCATCGGCAAATGCGTTGTACAATCGCCATACTGCCGAGTTATAATAGGCGGTGGTTATTCTTCGCGGGAAATTCA
>JAKQCH010000543.1 GCA_029573825.1 Spirochaetota bacterium
AATCTTCGGATGCGCTGACTGCTTCTGCTGTTTCATTCAGGGCCTCACCGTTCCCCAGAATTTTTATCTGCACTTGCTGCCTCCCATTGAACTTTCTGGTGCCGAATTGAAAGGGATGTTGCGGGTAACAGGAATCAGATCGCAGAAATAAAACCGGTTATCCCGAAATACGATTTCGCCGGTGGTATATGGAACAGGTTTCCGGAATACGGGGCCGTCGTAAACGAAGGAATGAAATTCACCGTTCTCTCCGCAGGGATCAGTTCCGGGAGGAAGGTCGGACAGAAATTGCCGGTCATATTCCCTGCCGCAGAAACTCCTGTCAAGGACTGTGGAGTCCACCGCAGTGATGACCGCCCTGAACCCTGCATCGATGAATGAGTGTGCAAGGGCAGTGGTGTCCTGTTCCCAGAGGGGAAAGATCGCTTCCAACCCGACTTTTTGCAGGTTTTCCTCCCGGTACTTCCGGAGGTCCCCGAGAAAAATATCGCCGAACGCGACACGGGATATGCCGAAGTCTTTGAATTTGTTCAGAGCCGCAGTCATGTTTTTCTCATACTCTTCATTGGGGGCGTTCCTGGTGATGGTGACAATTTCGAGGGGAATGCCGAGAGACGCTGCCTGGTGTTCCAGGAGTTTCCGGCGTACCCCGTGCATGCTTATTCTGTCATATTCGCCGGTAACAGTTGTCAGCAGGGCTTTGATTTCATAGCCGGGATTTCCCTTCAATTTATGGAGCGCCAGGGCGCTGTCCTTCCCTCCGCTCCATGTAAAAAGTACCTTGTGACGCATCGCACACTCCCGGACTATTTTTTCACCTTACCTGTTGGAGAGGGACTGAGGGTTTTCCAGAACACATCAAAAAATTTCGGGATGCTGTCCACCAGTTTTGTTTTCATTCCGTTAAAATACCACAGGTGGATCTGCCGGTAGAAGTGCATGTAATACTGGTCCATTATCATGGAGTTTGTTATTTTCGGGTCGATATCGCCCTGTGCCCTCGCTTCGCGGATTACTTCCGATAATAATATGGAAGCCCCTTGATTTTTATATGACGGTTCCTTCATCCACGTCCGCATGGGGACGGTGATGAAGGCGGTAACCGCCACGCCGGGGTTCCGGTCATAATAGTCCATAATGATCCAGAAAATTCTCCGGAATATTTCCCTGGTGCTCTCAAGCCCCTTTATCTGTTCCTTTACCAGTACGCCGATTTCCCCGATCTTTTCAGTGAGGATTGCAAACAGAAGGTCCTCCTTGGAGGGGAAGTAGCGGTAGATGGTGCTGGGGCTTATACCTGACTTTTTGTAAATTTCCCGGATGTTCACCTGATGGAAATCGTTTTCGGCAAAAAGGTCAAGCACCGCCGGATACAGACGCTGCTTGAGTTTTTCCGGAAGCGGTGTGGACGTTTCAACAGACGGCTTTGAAGGCACTTTCTTCACAATATTCTTTTTCATACAATGAACTGTCATTGTTCCACGGGAAAGACTCAACCACTTTTT
>JAKQCH010000554.1 GCA_029573825.1 Spirochaetota bacterium
AAAAGAAATAATATTTTTATATATCCTTTTATGAACTGGTCCGATAATTATAGGAGAGGTGTGCGTCCTCTGATTATGTACTGGATGCAGGTGGTATGCTGAACGTGGCGCGAAAAAAAGGGATTATCCAAAGGATGGCTGTTGCGGTTTTGGCGGGGTGTGCAGTGCTTATCTCCGCGATTCCCGTCACCGCTCAGGAAATTGATGAGAGGTCCGGGCTCAGAATGTATATCCGCATGGACCGCTTTATCTTCAACGAAGACGACAATATCAATCTTGATATAGTGGTGAAGAATACCCTGTTTAAAAAGGATTCTTTTAAGATTTATGATAAGGTCTATACTACATTTCAGCCGGTAGTGTATACGAGCGACGGCAGAGAGGCTGATATCGCGGTGCCGCACCGTTTGATGAACAGGGACATGAAAGATGTGGTGGCGAGTACGATACCGAGAGTTATTGAGCTGGCGCCAAGCGAAACAATTACGCGGCGTATTGACCTGAAAAAACTGTACAATCTGAAAGAAGGGGGCGAATACAGGGTTAAAGTGTATTTTTTCCCTGATGTCCTGGAAGAAGGAATTGTACCCAGCGAAAATACCCTGCGGTTTAAAATTACGCGCTCGGAGCAGTATTATGCTGACGGCCGTTCCGGAATTCAGGAAATGCGGAGCGGCATCGCCCACGGGCGGTTTTCTGTTTCTCCCCGTGAAGTGGTGCTTCTTTTCCTCAATGCGGAAAAGGAAAAGGACTGGAGAAGTTATTTCAAGTTCATGAAAATTGAAAACTATATAAATGCTTTCCCGAACTATGGCAAGCTTTATAATAATTCTGATGATGTTGAAAAGTTGAAAATTGTTGAAAGATTTGTTAATTTTTTAAAGAGTGAACGGGCTGATTATCTTATTGACTTTCAGGTGAAAAAACAGTCAATTGTAAAGGGGAAAGATATCGCGTATGTTAATGCACGGGTAAAGCGTTATAATCCGAGGTTCAGGCCATCGTACAATTATATCTTTACCCTTGAAAACTTTCGTTCGAACTGGCTCATTACCCATGTTGAAGCAACCGTGAGAAAGGGTGACTGATTATGACAGAGATTTTATCACAGGATGAGATAGATGCCCTGTTGACCGCGATTTCCACCGGCGAGGTGGATACAACGGATTATACTGCCACAAAGGAACAGCGGAAAGTCAAAATCTATGACTTCCGTCGTCCTGATAAATTTTCCAAGGACCAGATCCGGACGCTCCAGATGATGCATGAGACTTTTGCGCGTCTTACCACAACTGCCCTTTCCGCGCAGCTCCGTGCCCTTGTGAGCGTACACGTGGCCTCTGTTGACCAGCTTACATACGAAGAGTTTATTCGGTCAATCCCGAATCCCACGACCCTTGCCGTTGTGAACATGGACCCGCTGAAAGGTTCCGCGGTGCTGGAAATTGACCCTTCAATCACCTTTACCATTATTGACAAGCTCTTCGGAGGAAGAGGGGAGCAGACAAAAATCAGCCGTGAGTTGACGGATATCGAGCAGTCCGTTATGGAGGGAATTATTGTCAGGATACTGGGCAATCTCCGTGAGGCGTGGTCCAATGTCATTGACCTGAGGCCCCGTCTCGGCAATATTGAAACAAATCCGCAGTTCGCACAGATAGTTCCACCGAATGACATGGTGGTTCTCATCACCCTGGAAACAAAAATCGGTGAAGTCGAGGGAATGACAAATCTCTGTATCCCCTATATCACCATTGAGCCGGTCATTTCAAAGCTGTCCGCACAGTACTGGTATTCAAGCATCAGGAAAGGGGCAACTGACGAAAACATGAATATCATCCAGAGCCGTCTGGAAACAGTATTACTTCCTGTCATCGCAGAAATCGGGGAAGTCGATGTCGCGATGGAGGAGGTGATGAACCTCTCCGTGGGGGACGTTGTGAAACTTCCCGGCACCAAGCTGAATTCGGAAATGGTGCTTAAGATTGCCGGACGGAAAAAGTTCAAATGCCGGCCGGGTGTTGTGGGCAACAGGATCGCGATTCAGGTCGGTGAGGGCATCGAGGACATTCCGGATGAACTTCTCATTAGCAAGCGCAGCAAAGATGATATATAATTAACTGTCTTCACGTCAGAATTTCTGGGAATCGCCTGTTTCCCTGGAATTAATAATAATACCGCTTCGGAAGATAGTATCCCTGCTGGAAACATATAACGCAGTATATTCTGGTGTTGTTAGCGGATTATTTTATTTATGTAGGGAATGGGATCAACAAATTCTGTACCGATCTGGATCTGGTAGTAGCACATGTGACGGATCGCTTTTCCGCTTCTCCCCACATATCCTATGACCTCACCTTTTGATACCTTTTCATTGACTTCAACAGATACCCTCTGGCAGTGCGAGTAATGTGTGCTGAACCCATATTTGTGCTTGACCGATACCGTGAGGCCGAGGACCGGGTCCCACCGGATGTTGGTAATTTTCCCGGGAGCAGTTGCACGGATTTCCGCACCGGGAAATGCCGCGACGTCTATACCCTGATGAAACTCGGGTCTGAAGGTGTAGGGAGAGGTGCGCTCACCAAAACGTGAGATGATATATCCCTCAACAGGCCATAGCGAAGGGGTGTTCTCGAGAATTTTCTTTCTGGTCTGAAGAAAGTGCTTAATTTTTCCCAGCAGCTTTTTCGTGGTTCTCAGCTCGCGCTCAACTTCTTCGATGTTAAGTATTTCTATGGGGGGTGAATTTACCTGGCCGTTCATGGTGCCTGGATTCGGTGTTGTGGAGCCGCCCTTGGCCCATAACGAATCGATATCATTACCGGGAGTGAGAGAGTATAGATAGGTTACTTCCGGTTTGAATTTCTGGAATATTTCGTAGAGCTTGTTGATTTCTTCACGGTATTTCGCAATCTGAACCCGGGAGTTGGAGCGGTACAGCTTCAGCTTCGAAACCTGTTTCACCGTTGAAGTGTGGTTTACGATCGCGATTGATGTCACGGTAACGGTTGTGACAATAAAGATGAGAAAAAAGGCAATGGCGAATTTTGAAATATGAAAATTAACAATTTTCTTTT
>JAKQCH010000415.1 GCA_029573825.1 Spirochaetota bacterium
TTTTTACTGCCGGGGTGTCCGCATTAAACCGCCGCTTGATGTTTCTGCGCTGTCAGTTGATTTTCCAGAGGCCGTGGATGTTGCAGTATTCCCTTGCGGTGACGCTTTCGTTGCCGCATTCAAATACCGCCTCGGGAGCATCTCCCGGTTTCAGGAATTGCCGGCTTGACCGCCCGTCCTTAAAAATAATCTGCACCCACTCAATATAATGTTTTTCCTCCATCGGATGGGCTACGCTCCCGACCTTGACCTTGATACCTTTATCTGTTCTCTCGATAACAGGTACGTGTTTTTCCTGGGCCGCGTCAGTTGTATTTTCACTGAGCAGCTTCATGGGTTCACCGCAGCATACCAGCTCTCCTTTGCCGCTGTGAACAACCTCAACGATGTTACCGCAGATGTCGCATTTGTAAATCTGTAATTCTTTTGTCATGTGATGCCTCCTTTTTTGATTCTAAAAGCCTTCAGGCTTCAGTTGTTTTTCCTTTAAAGATGTAATATACGTACGCTGAATATGCAATGACAACAGGCATACCGATGAGGGCGATGATAAGCATAATTTTTAATGTGAGGGAACTTGACGACGAGTTCCCGATGGTGATACTGTGGGCGTGGTTCGCAGCTCCCCGTACCATATTAGGAAAATGAATTGAACCGGCGATGCCCCATAGTCCGGCAAAACTGAGAGATGAAATTACAAACGCTCCTCCATTCCTGTCTCGTGAGTTGAAAAACCACCCTGCTCCGACACTGATAATCACAAGTGCCGAGAATATCCACACCATTGCTTTATCCGCAATTTCCGGCATGTACACCATCGTGGAAAGGACCACTGAAATAAAAATCAGCGCATAAAGAACCATCATCTTTTTTGTGATTAAACGAGCCCGTTCATGAACCTGTCCTTCCGTTTTCATCGCGGTATAGGTGCTGCCCTGGACAATAATCGCCACAAGGCCCAGCAGACCCACAAGGAGCGGCATGGGGCGCAGCAGTGTAAAGAAATTACCGCCGAATTCGAACTGTTCCGTCAGGGGAACTCCATACACTACATTACCCAGGGCAATGCCGAAAAGAAGGGACGGCACCAGGCTGCCGGTAAAAAAAGCCCAGGACCATATCTTTCTGCGTTTTTCGTCGTGTGCCCAGAATTCAAGGGAGACGGCCCTGAATATCAGGGCAAAGAGTACCAGCATCAGTGCCAGATAAAAACCGCTGAATACCGTTGCGTATGCCAGAGGAAATGCCGCGAAAAGTGCTCCCCCCGCGGTAACCAGCCATACTTCATTACCGTCCCAGACTGGTCCGATCGATCTCGCCAGGATGCCTTTTTCCCTGTCATCGGTGGTAATAAAAGGAAACAGTATTCCCACGCCAAGGTCAAAACCATCGAGAATGGAATACCCGGCGAAAAGGACGCCGATAAGAATAAACCAGATAATTTGATAAACACTGTCTGATAATTCCATAGGTTTATGACCTCCCTGATTGTTCCCTGGTGTGTTGCATCAATAGCCGCCTTCACGGACTTCTTCAGGCCCTGTCTTGACAAATTTCACGAGGAGCATGATAAACATCATGAAAAGCAGCAGATAAATGGCGCTGAACATGATAAGACTGAAGAGTATTTGCCAGGCCGGTACGACAACCGATGCGGCATCTGCGGTACGGAGAATTTTATACACCACCCAGGGCTGACGGCCTACCTCAGCCGCTATCCAGCCTGTCTCGTTGGCAATATGGGGAAGCGGTGCGAGAAGGATAAGTCCCCATAGATACCATGCCGCGGTATAGAGCTTACCCGTTACAAGAAGCACTCCCCCGAGGAACGCTATCCCGATGAAAAGCATCCCGAGCCCAATCATGGTGTGATACGACATGTATGGCAGAAGCACCGGAGGACGCTCATTTTCCGGGAAATCATTCAGTCCCGCAACTTTCGAGTTCGGATCGAGATCGATAAGAAGACTCAGCATCCGGGGAATGCTGATTTCGAGATATGTCTTTTGCTCGCTTTCCACGGGTATGCCGAAAATTGCGAGCGGGGCCCCGGTGGTCGTGTTCCACAAAGCTTCAAAGGCCGCCATCTTTTCAGGCTGGGTCTTTGCGACCTGTACCGAATGGGCGTGGCCTGATCCGAGCTGCAGCAGCGCGGAACAGATGAATACAATCAGCGATACTTTCAGAATATGACGTGCCGCCTCTTCATGCCGCTTTTTGATCAGGTACCATGCGGCAATTGCCGCGGCAAACAGTGAACCGGTGATCCACCCCGCAAGGACAACATGGATGTATCTGATTATTGTTGACCCGTTCAGGAATGCGGCGGTGAAATCAGTGAGTGTGACTTTTTGCAGTACTCCGTTCACCACAACTTTTTCAAAGCCTGCGGGGGTCTGCATCCATGAATTTGCCACAATTATCCAGAGACCCGACATGTGTGACGCGAAAAAAACCAGAAATGCCGAAAGCCAGAACACGCGCCGCGACACTCTCGCACGACCGAATATCAACACCCCGAGAAAAACTGATTCGAGAAAAAACGCGATAATCGCTTCCGCCGCAAGGGGTGCACCGAAAATATCACCCACTACCCGTGAATATGTGGACCAGTTTGTGCCGAAGGAAAATTCAAGCACGATACCTGTTGCCACCCCCATTACGAAAACCAGACCCAGGAGTTTTATCAGAAATGAAGAAATCTTACGGAAGATTTCTTCACCTGACTTCAGAAACATTGTTTCAATTATAAAAATAATAAAGGTGAGCCCGAAGGTCAGTGGAGGAAAAATAAAATGGAATCCTGCTGTTACACCGAACTGAATTCGTGATAAAAGTACAGCATCCATGGAATTCCCCCTTTATTAGTCTTCCACCACTTCAAAAGCCCCTTTGTCTGCGCCGCATACCGGGCATAGCCAGTCACCGGGAACGTCGTCAAAGCTGGTTCCGGGCTGAACTCCGTTATCGGGATCTCCCTCGGCGGGATCATACACATAACCGCATACTGTGCACTGGTATTTTTTCATAGAAACCTCCAGATTGTATTATTTGCATTTGACATGTACTGGTGTGAAATGTGAAGAACGTACTTCTGAACTGCGATTTTTTATATGTATAGCATACTATAAAAAAATGCAATAGTTTTTTTTGAAATTCGACAATTTTTTATAAAATTATTAAATACTAATTTTTTGCGCCTGTTTCATGGAACATCATTTATTATGGGATTATGGCAGTCATGCCGGGGGGTGGGGACGTGATTGCGCGGTGCCAGACTATTTCAGGTTTTTGTCTGCAAACTGCCGCAGGGCCTCTAAGTAGAGTGTTTTTGAGTCCCAGAATCCGCGATTGTGGGTACCGGTTATCGTGACAAGCTCTTTCGGCTCCCCGGCTGCAGCATAGAGGCGCTGACCGTGAGCATAGGGAATGACTTCATCATCAGTGCTGTGGATTATCAGCAGGGGGCAACGGAGGTCCTTCACTTTTTCAAGTGAATTATATTCATAGGAGATAATAGCCAGCGCCGGGGTGAAGCTGCAGTGATGGCGGGCGATGTCCCTCATGGAGGTGAAGGAAGATTCAATAATCAGCATGGAAGGAGTATGTTTCACCGCAAGCCATGACGCCACTGCGCCTCCGAGGGACCTGCCGTGAATAATGACTTTTTTCGGGTCTTTTTTTTGTATTGTCGTGACATAGTTCCAGGCTGCCTCGGCGTCCCGGTAGGTACCTTCCTCCGAGGGGGAACCTTCACTTTTTCCGAAGCCCCGGTAGTCAAAAATCAGGACGTTCAGGTCCAATTTGTTAAGCAGTAACACCGTTTCAAGGCGGTGGGAGATATTGCCTGCATTACCATGACAGAATAGCACCGTTCCTTTCCCGTTTTGTGCCGGCACCCACCATCCATGTATCGTGACATTGTCTGACGTGACAAGGTACAGATCATTATAGGGAAGTTTTATTTTGGAGGGAGTCGCACGTATTTCTTTTGCGGGGTGATACACTATGCCGGACTGACATGAAAGACAAATGATTATCATGAAAAGCAGCGCGCCTTTTATACAACGTTTTCCCCGCCCGGAAGATGCGGTGACCCTCAATGCCCCGTAAATACCCTGTACCTTTATCAGTTCCATAATTCTCCGTTTTTGTTAAGGGGCCTGTCATCGGTTCCCAGGTAAATGGATAACCGCGCTGCCGGTTTTTGTAAACCATTTTTTCCGCGGAGTGCGACCGGACAGGAAATGGTTTGACAGCACGGTTCCCGGACGCTACACCATACCTGTCATGACGCGGGATTTTCTGACGAGTGCGATCTATGCCGCAGTACATATCTTCATGCTGTTGCCGCGGGATACAGCGAAAAGGGACAATGGACGACCTATATTTCCGATTCAGGGACTTTATACATGTTCACCGGATGGTTCAGCCGGGGGAAATCGTGCTGCTCTCCCTTTCCGCGGGAAAGGATTCCATGGCGATGATGGACTTGTTTCTTCGCTTCCGGGATGAGTGTCGTCTGGAACTGTTCGGGTTTCATCTCAATCACATGATGCGGGGTGATGCGTCACGGGAGGATGAAATCTTTGTCGCCGGACACCTTGCAAAGTACGGCATTCCCTGCCGGTGCGACAGATTTGACTTTTCCGCGGGGATTCCGGGGGGTGTTTCCTTTGAGGACTACGCGCGCCGGGTGCGGTATACAATACTTTCGGAGTATGCCGCTGAAACCGGGGCGTCAAAAATTGCCACCGCCCACAACCGTGATGATGCCGTTGAAACTGTTTTTATGAGGATATGCCAGGGGACCGGAATCAGCGGCCTTGCCGGCATACGGCCGATGCGGGATAACATTATCCGGCCGCTTCTGGATTTTTCGTCACAGGAGATTTACGGATACCTGAAATTCCGCGGCCTCTCCTGGCGTGAAGATGCCTCAAACCGGGAGAATGTGTATGTACGTAATTATGTGCGGAACACGGCAATTCCCGGTCTGGAAGAACGGTTTCCCCGGCTCAGGGATGCGGTGCATTCCCTTTCCGATGTCGCGGCGGATACTGTAACGCTCATTGATGACCTTATTGCCGTTCACTACGGTGATATGTGGACACGGGATGAAGAAGGGAATATTATCCTTGAAGCTGAACGGTATCTGCGTGACCGGAGGCTTTTGTTTCATGTGATCAACCGCGCCTTCGGGGAGCTGGGGGTGTTCACGGGGAACGGTATACTGCGTGAAATATGGAAGCGGACAGCTACCGGCAGGACACATGAAGTTCTGTATGAGAGCAGGGAGATATCGGCCCGTAAAACAATGCGGGGTTCCGTGCCGGTGATAATTCTGGCAAAAAAAGCGCCTCCGGAGGCCACGGGGGACTGGGGATACGGAATAACCCTTGACAGGGATGATATACTAATTGATCTGCGGGAACCGGGAATTACAGTCCGGTTGTTCTTTGCCGGTTATGATTTCTTTGAAGGGAAGTGCCGGGACAACAGCTTTATTTTTGTAGATGCCGGGGACAAAGTTGACTATATTGTTATAAGGAACAGAAGAAAAGGTGACCGGATTACCCTTGATGGTTTGTCCCGGAGGATCAAAAAACTTCTTATTGAAATGAAGATGAGTCCCGGGGACAAGGACAGGGTGCCGCTTCTTGTTGTTGATTCTGAAATTGCGGCATGTATGCCCGGTTTTATCGCTGATTTCAGCAATCGCACCGGGGACAGGCATAAAGTCCGGGAACGGGGAAAAAAAATACTTGCCATACAGGTGATTGGCAAATAGAAAAAACTTTCATTCATTTTGCATTGATCTGCTGTTCTGAAGCAATGTAAGATAATTATAATTTAACACATAATCGAGGTCCTATAGATGAGTAAAGCCGGAAAACAGATAGCCCTGCTGATGTTGATTGTGGTACTGGCCATTGCGTTTTTCAGATTGAGTGATTACC
Organism: Spirochaetota bacterium; assembly: GCA_029573825.1. GTDB lineage: Bacteria > Spirochaetota > UBA4802 > UBA4802 > JAGODF01 > JAKQCH01. The sequence goes on from JAKQCH010000415.1 coordinate 5,961, forward strand.
GCACACCACAGATTGAAACA
>JAKQCH010000570.1 GCA_029573825.1 Spirochaetota bacterium
GAAAAGCACGGAGGAACTGTGTCTGTCACCTCCTTGCAGAGCGAAGGAAGCACCTTTTACTTTTCATTTCCAGCGGCCCCCCTCACTTCATGACAGTATCCCGCCGTGCTTCACGGTATCCGGCCATACGGTGATGGCTGAACACGCGAAGCCCGGAGTCATTCTGATGTCCCTGCCCCTGTCCGGGACGTGGGTACCATTTCAATCATTGCGAAAAAACATCGAGTCCGATACACAGAACCCCTTGCTGCGATAATGATGTGGCGATTGTTTCTCAGCCTAAACAATTTGAGAACATTTTTTTTATTATCAACCTGTTGTTTTCAATTTTAAAATTTACCTCAACGGGGAAGTTTTCTCCTTCCGTTGTTTCCGGCCTGAAAAAAATAATACGGGGATTCCCGGAATTAAGGTTTATCTCGTATTTTATATATTTTCTTGAATTTGAAAGAAAGCTGTATTTCAGGAAATTTTCGACTTCGCTTTTATTATAATTATACATATTACAATACATAATTTCGGTGCGTGTTCCCACATAGGACATGACCCGGTCGAGCCGCTTTGCCTTGAAGTGTTCTGCGAAGGTTTTCAGCTCTGTTTCTATATTATTATTATTATTATTTGTTGCCGCCGAAGTGGAAGATGCCTTCACGGTGAAGTTATATCGTGCATCAAGGGTCTTCCCGCTGTTGATGTCCTGATGGGATACAATCGCCGTGTAGCGTCCCGGGGTAATTGAAGGAGACAGTGTGATGTTCCATGCCGCGCTGTGGTACCAGGTCATAGTGAAATTCTTCCCCATCTGGGCAGCATTGGCAGCGTTGGCGGACTGCCAGCCGAAATCTTTCAGGGTGCGGGACCCCTGTTTAATGACCAGCTTTGTGTTAAAAGGGGCGCCCTTCCCGCTGACAGACCCCAGGGGGCCTATTTTGTAGTAGAAGTGAATCTTGTCATTCTGCTGGAAGTTTGTGCCGTCTGAACGCGCTTCTGAAGCGTTACCCGATTTCGTTATAAACTTCTGCATAATCCGGGGTGTTACCTTATTAGTGTTAATTGAAATGTTCCATCTTCTCGCATCAGTTGATGCCGGCATGAGAAATAACCCCCACACGGCAAGGATGAGAATGAAATTGTTACGGACAGTTCTTTTCATTGGGTATCCCCCTAAATTGATTGTTAAAAAATTCGATAACGACAATGATTATCATTACATTCGTATGGTCAAAATATAAATGGTTATTCCTATCTGTAAATAAATAATTGAAAAAAATTCCTTCCAGTTTCGACGAACCACGGATCATTTTTTATGGGATGTTTCACGGTAATCCATGATTTCAGTGGAATGCTGCTCCGCATTTTTGATTTTTCAGAACCAGCGAGGCCTACATTCAAGGACGAAATGCGAGAAATTAAGCAGCCTCATAAACTGCAAACCATTCGTATTTTCGTCATCCAAACCAAAATTCTAATAGAGCAACCTGTAAGGCTTTTTTCAAATTTCTGTAAGATAAAGTTGCACAGTATGGAGCCGACAATCATGCAGAACGACCTTAATTTCACACCTCGACAATTGATCCGGCAGCAACGGGGATGAAATCGTCACGATATGCATTCCGAAAAGCTGATATGGCTGCATCTCCCGTGCAATGGGTAGGGGCAACCCGTCTCACTCCCAGGTCTTTCATCGCTAGAACGATATTCCCGATTTGTTCCTCATCGCTGTTCATCAAATGAAATCCCCCCATTACAAGATCAAGAGGGTCATGGGGATATATTTCCCGGGCCCTTTTGACCATGGTGATAATCCCCGGATGCGAACAGCCGGTAAGCACCGATATCCCCCGGCTCCCCCGAATTACCAGCGCCTGTTCGGGCATTGGCTCGTTTTTATATACTGATGGAATTTCACCGGTAACCGTGAATGACTCATCAATGACAGATGACGATACCGCTTCAACAACAAGGCCACCGAGACGCATAATCTCCGACTTGAACCCGCCTGAAAAGCCCGGGCACACATACACAGGAAGCCCTGCCGCACTTGTTTTAAGCAGTTCCCAAAGACCTCCAACATGATCCCAATGTTCATGCGAAATAACCACCAGCCGAAGTGACGATACATTGTACCCGAGTTGATGCATGTTATGCAGAAGAGACTCCGGTTTCTCGCCGGTATCAAACAGTATTGTTCCGTCCACCATGCATGAAAAACCCCAGCCGGACAGAACGCCCGTTTGTGCAGTGCTGTTATCGTAAAGTATTTGAAGTTTCATACCACCAGCTCCCCTGATGTGTTGGAATATATCTGATTTCAGGATATCCTGACTACTATTCCAAAATCTCCATCCTTAATGGTTTCTCAAATAATATAATATCGTTCGTATTATTACAACCGCTGTTACCGCCAGCAGAAAGAAATAGACCACCGCTCCCGCATAGCCGAAAAGAGGCTGATTCGCGACCAGTGAATAACTCAGGCATGCAATTGAAAGTGATGCTGTGGGGAAAACAAAGGCCCACCAGCTTAACCCGAAAGGAAGTTTAACAAATGTCATGTAATGATATGTCATCATGATGAGAAGGACCAACAGCCATAGCCCGATTGCGGTCATAACAGGTGACATCACCATAGCAATTCCGGTAAAAGCAAATCCATACTTCGGAAATAACAAGGACATCGCATCAGCAAGCATGGGAAATAAAAGGGATATCAAAGAAAAGGGCACCAGCAGTATCCAGACTGAGGAAAACAACTGAGGCAATATCTTTTCCGAGAAAAACAGCCTGTAAAAAAGAAAAATGGTGATCAGCAGCATAATGAACGCTCCGTTACCGAAGAAAAAGAAATTGACCCACAGCACAACTGTTAGAGTCCAGGTGTCAGTAACAAAGGGCATCATACCAAGGCCAGCAAGAGCTGTCAACAGTGCGGCGACAGGAGGGACCAGCCAGCCCCCGTTGACATTGTTGATACTAATCGTTTGATTGTTCACAAGATAGTAGCACGTCAATGTCAGCAGGACAACTTCGAACAGGGCGCCTGCGGCCCAGAAAACTATGGCAATACCACCATGGTTGCATAAAGGAACTACACTTCCGATTTTTGAGAAGTTTAATGAAACCATGACAAGCGCTGCAGGCATGAGCGAGTGAAATCCCGCAAAAACGGGATGACTCAAATCGGATACCATTACGGAATAATTAAGGACAGCTCTCAATATCCAGAGTGCAAATAAGAATAAGCAAAGTGCCAGATTACCATAGGCCAAAATAGCAGTAACTGGTTTCAGCCATCCGATATTAAAAAAACGAGCCATGTGGATTGTAGCCAGAGCTATTCCACCGAAACCAAGAACAGTGGCAAACCAGATTGGATTAAAATTCTTTATAAAAGTCAATTTTTCCTTTTCCATCGCGTACACTCCATCTTGTAACTCGCTATCGCGTTTTTAATACAATCTGACGATTTTCCGAATGACGAGTTAAAATAATGTATCCTCGCAACGTCAACAATTCATAATGACACCAGGGATATCATTGAATGACCTTGGACAGAACGATAAACAGCGCCAACCCCACCCCACCGAGAAAAGCCAGAATTGAGTGCCCCTTTCCCTCCTCTGTCGCCTCAGGAAGGAGATGTGAGGCTGAAATATAGATCATCACTCCAGCCATGAATCCGAGCATCAGCCCCAACCCATCCTGTGACAACGATCCCATGAAGGGATAGGCGATACATGCCCCGATGGGAGTGGTAAAGGAGGAGATAAACAGTGCATACCATATTGCTTTCCTCTTTCCCACCCCGGCGTCCATGAAAATAAGATAGGTTATTACACCTTCGGCAAACTCATGGACAACCAGCCCAATCGCCGACAGAAAACCGGTGAGGATACTCACACTAAATGTTACCACATAAATAACACCATCAACCAGCGAATGAATGCCAATGCCCTCAGCCATCACGATGCTGAAAGCAAGTGAGTCCTTTTTGGTATGATGACGGATAAAATTGTTGGAAAAAACCATAAAGAGAAATCCCGCAGCAGCAGCAAATCCGGCATAACTATTCTTATTCAGCGCCTGGGGCAACGCAAGCATCAACGGAGTTGAAATAAGCACACCCGCGGCAAAACACATTAAATAGGTTTTACTTTTTTCCGCCCAACTTCTGTACCTTACAATCGAATAAACTCCAATACCGTTTACCAGCGCTGCGAGAACAGCAAACCCGGCAATCCACGGAAATGTGTTTGATTGATTTAGCATTCACAGCTCCTTTTCTCTTCACAAAAACCCTGCACTATTTGAATCCCAACATACACTTGCACAATGTCACGTAATTCTGCATACGCTCTCTCCGGAATATTTTGTGTGTAATTATCCCTGCATATAATGAAAATGATTATCATTATCATTATATGCACATTCATTTCCGGTGTCAACAGCAAACGAAACAATAGGTGCGTTTTTCGAAAAAAAATGATGATTCAAATGATTAAACAAGACTGTTTTGTATGCGCTACCTCATCTCTCCAGTGTAAATATATTTTCAGATAGTTTTGAGTTTTTATTGACATGAGGCAGGAAGCATTTAATGGTAATGATAATCATTACCATAAAGAATGTCAGATGGTTATATACAAATGAAAATTCTGATAGTATTTTTCTCGCGAACCGGATTCACAGAAAAACTTGTTCATGAAGTAAGGGATTCACTTGAACGTCGCGGGCATATTGTGACGCTCGAGAAGCTGTATTCACTGAATGAAAAAAGCTGTATCGGTGAAATATGTAAAGACGTCCATCATTATCCATTTATTTTCTTTTCATTATTCAGTTCAGCATTCCGGAGATATTATCTACGGTCGTATGTTCAGGTCGAGGATGACATCAGCCCCCTGAAATATCCAGATATATCGGAGTTCGATTGTATATGTATTGCCGGTCCCAAATGGTCTCAGGTATCCTACCCGGTTGCACGCTACCTGCGTATAGTCGAAGGTATTGAGGGTAAAAGTATTGGATGTATCTATACATTCGGCGGGCCTCCTTTCCCAGTCTTTGAGTTGGAAATGTTTGACGAATCAATGAAACGCATTGTTCAGGCAAGAGATGCGTCCATTATCACCAGGATCGGCGTATCAAGCGCATATCACGAACTCGGCATAGCACCCCTGTTCAGAATATTAAGCCGTATAAGATTATGTAAACCAATTACAAGTTTCACCCTTGGGTCAGACTATTCTAACGCCCAGATCGGGCGATTTTGTGACACAATAACGAAAGAGAAGGAGAAAAAAAATGATTACAATAACCAAACTGCTAATTGACCGCAACCGCGCTGCAAAAGCACGGAAGGCCAGAGTATATCCTTCAATAAAAGACCCCGGAACTGTGCAATCTCTTAGCGTGCTGCCCCTAATTGATTTTTTTACAAAAACCCCCGGAGCAAAAACAGAACCGGGAGTCTCCTATCTCGTGAAAGCCGGGGACTTCACTGTACTTTTGGATGTGGGTTACAATGCGAAAAAGGAACACCCATCTCCTCTATTAAATAACATGAAGCTTTTCGGCATCAGCATCCGCGACATCGATGCCCTGTTCATATCGCATCACCACCTTGATCATCTCGGCGGGACCGCTGAACAGAGAAGCCACACCTTCAGCCTCTCGCACGGACCGGTAGATTTCCCTCCCATACCGGTATATTCACCCCTGCCCCTTACACCATCGTCATTTAACAGCAACCCCGCTTCGGAGGTCCGGGTTTCGACTGGCCCAATGCAGCTCGCACCCGGAGTGTACGGAACCGGCAGTATACCGCGCGCCCTCTATATCATGGGATACACAGAGGAACAGGCCCTTGCAATAAATGTTGAAGGCAAAGGTCTTGTGCTTATTATCGGGTGCGGACATCAAACTGTGCAACGCGTAATCGAACGGGCGCAGGTTCTTTTCAATCTTCCAATTTATGGCATAATCGGAGGACTGCACTTCCCTGTTCACGGGGGGAGAATTATGGCTGGACCGATAAACCTTCAGGCAATTGTAGGTTCTGACAGAATGCCATGGAATTACATCAATGAAAAAGATGTTCACGATGCGATTCATGCAATCAAAGAATCCGGCGCCAGGCTTGTCTCACTATCTGCCCATGACAGTTCAGACTGGGCAATCGGGCAGTTCAAAGATGCCTTCGGTCCACATTACAGAGAGCTGTTCGTTGGTGAAACAATTACTGTTTAGAAATGCATCTGCATTTTTTCCGGGAGAATAGCTTTTCGTATTGTTGCCATAAAATTTTTTTACTTTGACTTTCATGCAATTCCTTTCTATGCTGAAAGCAGGTTTTCAAAATACTGCCGGAGAAATTCAGGAGAAACTACCATGAGCAGACTTGCAGCGTATGTAATCGTCTCAATCAGCGTCGTCTCCGCATCTTTTCTCGCCTGCTCCAATACCTATACAATGAAGGCGGGCAGTATGGAACCGACAATCATGCAGAACGAGATTGTCAGGATAACCGGCTCGTCAGAATACCGGCCTCAACGGGGGGACATAGTCGCATACAGAGTTGATAGTTCAATCGCGCCGGAGGATAAGGTATTTGTGCACCGCTGTGTCGCGGTTGAGGGCGATGAGTTTCTTGTCAGGGAAGGGAACGTATACCTGAACGGCAACAAGCTGACGGAGCCGTACGTCCATGGAAAAAAGACTGAATACTACGGCACTCCTCCACGATGCGAAGAAAAAGTGCCGGCGGGAATGATTGTTGTGCTCGGCGACAACCGCGACAACGCGTGTGACAGCAGAGTGATAGGGCACGTCGCAGTGAAGAACATCGTGGGAAAAGTCGAGAAGATGCAATAGCAAAAATCTATGAACGATGCCGGGTGCAATAATGTACTCTTTTTTCATTGACAAAAAAGAAATTATTTACAAAGACATTTTCTGAATGAAACATAAATTGATACAAAGATCACCGATCCGGTTATGCATGTTCCTTCCAATTGAACTGTT
>JAKQCH010000576.1 GCA_029573825.1 Spirochaetota bacterium
ATGAGATGCTTCCCGTAATAAGAAATACCATTAACCTGCGCCCGCTTATACGCGTCCCGTTGGGACGGTTCAACCGTAGTCTTTTCCAACTTCTGAGCCTCCGATAAAAAATGAAATGAAAAATCAGATGTGCTTAGATTAACACAGGACATTCGTCAATCCATAAATGTATCATTTTTAAAAAAAATTACAAAAATTTTATTCTGATAAAACTGCCTGAAATTCAGTTTTTCCCCATTTTTTTACTTTTTTTCTATAATATTGTTGACAATATTTCCCATTGTAATCTTTTGGTTGCTCCCTGACCGTACATCTTCTCATAACCCATCCGGGCAGCATATCGTGAGCGGACTACACCATCAGTCGGAAATACTACAACAGAGCAGCGTTACAGGAGTAATTAATGTCACAGGCATCAGATTTTACAATGTACAGCGGCGGCCACAAAGGCACGGAAGCTGAATTTGGGAAACAGGCAGAAAAGCACGGGGTCAATGAAATCAATTTTTCATTTGAAGGGCATAAAATGGAACGGAGTGCCGGGATTAAGTTCCTCGGCCCCGATGAACTTTCACAGGGCAATGTCAGTATGGAAATTGTCTCAATGAGAATTGGAAGAAAATTCTCCCATGTCGACATGATCCGCAAGGTCATTCAATCAATCTTTCACATGGTTAACAACGGACATCAGGTATTCACCGTGGGCTGGATACAGGAGGACAATACCGTAAAGGGAGGAACCGGCTGGGGTGTGGAACTTGCCAAGCTTTTTAACCGTCCCATCAGTGTCTACGATCAGGACAAAAAAGCATGGTTCTCGTGGGATGATAATGCATGGAAAAGCGACATGCCGGTAATTACTCACAAAACATTCTGCGGCACCGGCACAAGAAACCTTACTGATGATGCCGCAAAGGCCATCGAAGACCTCTTTGACCGCTCATTCGGGAAATAACAGCCCGTACTATTTTTCTTAAAGGGGTCCGTTGAACAATTCCGCTTCGGCCCCTCTCACTCCATCCTTCACAGGTTAATAAACCGTTTGACTACACCCAGAGGTTAAGGGGGGGATAATTGACAAGGGCATAGAGAATGTCGCTCCGGGTTATAATGCCTGCAAGTCTCCCGTCATCCTCCACGATGGGCATGGTGCCGATATGGTTTTCAAACATTGCCTTCGCGATGCGCCGGATGTCAGTGAGTTTTCCTGCGGTAATGACATTCTGTGTCATTACCTCTCTCACTGTTTTGTCGGATTTGTTTTCAACGATATTATCCACAACTATCAGATGCCGGAGTATGTCCCGGTCTGAAACAATTCCCATAATTTTATTTTCAGAAAAAACAGGCATGTGACTGACCTTTTTTTCCCTGAGGATATTCCATGCTTCAATTATTCTAACATCAGGCTCGAGGGTAAGCACCGGGGATTTCATGATACTGTACGCATGAAGCACAGGTTCCCGCTCGTCTTTCATGGAAACCGCTTCACGGTATGCTCTTACCGCATAGGAATTCCGCCCCTCATAGGAATCACCGCCGCCTTCACTGTC
>JAKQCH010000424.1 GCA_029573825.1 Spirochaetota bacterium
CCGTAGATATTACACAGCATATTCGGGAGGGAATAATGTTGTCACAGAATTCTTCAAAGCTTAACTATACCTATCCCACAGATTCGTCCTCAGGCAGCGCCGACCTGGGACTGTTTTCCCAGTTGCTGCAGATGGTGGACGGAGACTGGTCTGATTCCATCCACGCGATCTGCAGCCACATCCACAACCACTTCAGCGCACTTGGGGTATCCCTCAGCATTTACGATAAAATCTACAACGAGTTTATTTATGTTTCATATTCAATTAATGCTCATAAAACACTGAAGGAAGTGGGCATTGATATCAATGTAAACACCGCGGTCAACATCCTCACTGATATATATACCAAAAACACCTCAATACTGGAGGAAAAGATTTTCACCGGTACCGAGCTGAAGAGCATTGTGGCCAATTATTTTAATAATGATAAGGTCAAAATTGACAGGATTTTTAATGAGTTCAACCTTAAAGCGATAGCGGCATTTCCGGTGTTTGAGTCCAATGGAACCTTTACATGTTTTTTTCATGTATTGAGCAACCGCGAAATCAACGACAGTGAAAAAACCAAGCTCAACGAATACGTCCCGCAGCTTAATGTTGCGCTGGAAATCGTGTTTCTTGTGCGGAAACTATTTCTCAAGGCAACCCATGACGGCCTCACCAAACTCTTTAACCACAAACAGGGGGAAATTCTTCTTACCAGAGAAATTGACAGGATAAGCAGAAACAGGGACTGCCTGACAGTGTGCATGCTTGATATCGATGATTTCAAAAAAGTAAATGACATGTACGGGCACCGCGCAGGGGACATGGTCCTGGAATTTCTTGGGAAATTTCTCACAATGAAGATGAGAAAAAGCGATATTATTTCCCGCTACGGAGGAGAAGAATTTCTGCTTGTCCTCACCGAGACCAGCATGGAAACCGCGTGCCGGGTGTTAAACAGACTGAAAACATTAATCCGTGACCATGTGTTCACGTTTGACAGCGAGGAATTTTCGATAACCGCCAGTTTCGGTGTTGTGGAGTATAATCCTGACGCCCATACTTCACTTGATGACCTTATAAAAGCCGCCGATGAAATGCTGTATAAGGCAAAAAGGAACGGTAAAAACAGGATTGAGTGTTCTTAAGTGGTTACCTTTTCCCGTAGTAATCCACAATAAACTGGTCTGTTTCCCACTCCTCCAACTGTTTGTTGTATGCCTGAATAATGTCCTGGTAGGAAAGAAGCCCCGCAATCATCCTGTGGTCCACCGCTCGTATTACCGGTATTACCTCAAGATCATATTTCTCGATTTTCTGCATTGCATCGGATACCTTTTCCGTTTCCAGCACAGTAGGTACAGGAGAGGCAATATCTCCCGCGATAAGGAGGTCAACAAGCTCATGGGACATTATCGCCTCCCGCACATCCCTGAATGAGACTATGCCCATCAGCTCGTCATTGTCGTTCACCACTACCGCGTCGCCGTATGATGAATTAAGCAGAACATCCAACAGTTTTTTAAAGGGCATCCTGTAGTTTACTTTTTCAAAATTTTTATTCATCAATTCGTGTACATTTATTCTCCCGAGGATATCTATCTCCCCGCGTGTTGAAACATCAATACCAGCCTCAAGAAGTTCATTGGTATAAATGGTACCCTTGTTGTAGTATATTGTCACCAGATATGAAAGGATTGACACCACCATGAGCGGCAGTATAAATTTATAATCGCCGGTTATCTCAAAAACAAGCATAATCGAGGTAAGTGGAATTGAGTTCATCCCCGCAAGCATTCCCCCCATTCCCACCAGAGAGTAGGTTATGGGATTGAGGTTCATATTAAATGCGTAATTCACCACCACTGCGAAGAGATGGCCGAGGAGCACCCCGATACCGAGTGACGGCGCGAAGGTACCCCCGTATGAACGGGCATTTATGAACAATGCTAAAAAAACAATTTTCATAACCAGAAGTACCGCTATTGTTTTTACCGATGTGATTCTGAGATTAATTACATCATTTACCATATCATAGCCCAATCCGAACAGCTGATAATACCAGATCAGGATTATGCCGAACACAAATGCCACCGGAATGAGAAGAAGATACTCATTGCGTATTTTCAGCTTTTCAATTAAAAGAGTGTGGGTGTATTTTTTAAATCCGAAATACATCAGTGAAACGACACCGCACAGAATTCCCAGTACAAGAAAAGCGGGGCTTTCATTAAAAATTGCCATCTGATAATGAGGTACCGTAAAAAGATGGACATTCCCCAGGAGCGCTCTGGATATCACATCTGCCACAACAGAAGATAAAATAAGGGCGCTTAGTGCCTGATTTTTCAGGTCGTTCATGAGTACCACTTCAATTCCGAAAAACACTCCCGCGATAGGTGCGTTGAATATTGCGGCTATGGCAGCTCCGGCGCCGGCGGCGGTATACATTTTCATTTCCCGCTTGTTGAGCCTGAACACCTGCGACATGAAGGAGCCGATACCGCTTCCTAACTTTGCCGCCGGGCCTTCCGGCCCCAGGGGCGCTCCGGTCCCGATTGCAATCACGGGGGCCAGAAAATGGAAAAGGGTAATTTTAATGGGTATATACCCATTATTCAGTATCAACGATCTGATAACACTCAGAACT
>JAKQCH010000425.1 GCA_029573825.1 Spirochaetota bacterium
CTCAATCCACGGCCCACTACCTGACAATAGAGACCTGGGCTTTTTGTTGACCGGAGTAAACAGATACAGTCAATGTTTTTTTGATTAAACCCTGTGGTCAGCACGTCCACATTAACGAGAATCCTGAGATCGTTCCTGAACTCATTCAGTGTTTCCTCGTTCTCCGCATCCCCCTTTTGTGAATGAATACACTTCGCCTCCATTCCTTGTCTGATAAACTCTTCAGTAACGGCCTCGCAATGGGCAATACCGGCAGTAAACACTAAAATCTTTTTCCGATTAGAAGCGAGGTCTTTTATTTCCTGTACTGTTCTCGTTATAAGATCGTTTTTGTTGAAGGCACGTTCCATTTCGCCTTGAACATAATCCCCGCCACGGACATGAACCCCCGTGAGATCGGCCTGATTTATAGAGTTTTTCGATATAATATTACATAGATATTGTTTCTGGTCCCTGTTTTTAAAGTGGTTCGGGTTGATTAGCTCAGGAATACTTGTACTGTGACAAATATCGTCAAAAATAGCATCATCACCTTCAGTTAGCATCCCGTCTTTCATCCGATACGGAGTAGCTGAAAGACCTCCGATAATTATTTTCGGGTTTATCTTAAACATCTCGTCAAGAAATTTCCGGTATGTTCCGATTGACTTTTGTGGTATTCTGTGAGCCTCATCTACCAGGATAATATCAAAGTGTCCAAGCTCCCATGCCCTCTTGTGAACCGACTGAATCCCCGCAAAAATTATCTGATTTCTTGTATCCCTTGAATTCAATCCGGCACTGTATATCCCTACATCAAGCAGCCGGTCATCAAGAAGGCTTAAAAGTTCGGCGGTGTTTTGCCGAATCAACTCTTGCTGGTGCGTTATCAGTAGTATCCGCACACCCTCAAATTCAAGCATACGTTTCACAATAAGTGCTTGTACAAGAGATTTACCTCCCGCGGTGGGAATGACTATCAGCGGGTGCTTCCCCGGTTCGTCAAGAGTGTATCTGAAAAATGAATTTACGGCATCGGCTTGATAATATCGTGGTGTCAGCATTGTTTATTCCCTGTCTGCTTTTTTATATTCCCTTCAGCCGTGGATCGATTTTTTTTGACAACCCATCATTCCACATTTTCTTTTCCGCTTTCGTGTCCTCGCATTCCGTACCTGCGAAGGCAGCTTTCACGTTGTCAGAAATTTGCGGATTGATATTATCCACAGTTTTTATCTTTTCCCGAAGTTCCGCGCTGGTGTACATTGCATCTATCTTTTTATCGAGAGGCGGGATTCCGGTCAAGAAAACATTTGCGAAGTTTATGTTTTTTGACTCAATTCGGTACAAGCACCCTTCCTCAAGATGTTCAATCAGCTTCGCCTGAACAAGTGCCGGATTGTATACGTGATATTTACAACCTGCGTGCAATATTTCTTCAGATATTATGTCTTTGCTGAAACCACACTCCCGTTGACCGCCCTGTACCGGCTCAGAGTACCGGCAGGTTTTACAGTTCACAAGCGGGAACGCGCCATCGTGGCATATCTCTTGATATTCACACCATTTGCATTTATAGAACTCCCGCTTGTCGCTGATCCTTTCCGGCAATATCCAATTATCAAATATAATTGACTTCGCCTTTTCGATGATTGCTTCAGCCTCTTTT
>JAKQCH010000041.1 GCA_029573825.1 Spirochaetota bacterium
ACGGTCATGGGGGAGCCGTCCGATTCGAGCACTTTGGAATACCGGGTAAACACCGCCATACCGGGACCGATGGACGCCTGTGCGAGGTCTACCGGAGCAATGTTGCCCTTCTGCATATTACCCACCGCCCGGGGAAGTTCCATTTTCAGGGTCGATATGAATTCTTTGCGGGTTGTGAGTGTAGCGCTGTCATCAGCTTTACGGCAGACGATGACGATGCTTGAGGCAAGAGCATTGGTACCAGCACCAATCATACGATTACCAAGCTCAGTACGCATAGGCCATGTACCTGTAATTGCAAACCCTGCTTGTAATAATGCATCGAGAAACGTTTCCCACCCGGTGCTCGCAATACCAGCATCACTTTCGCTTTCCGATTGTTTAAATGCATAGTAGATAGTAACAGGAAAATATGGATGTGATTGTTCAGATAACCGCCGCATTGCCTTTGTCATACCATCAAGGAAATATGCTTCGGCATTTTCTTTTCCACCATGACGGTAAGGAGTTGCAACCAGTTCTTGTACTTTGGGCACTGCAAGTGTAGCAAAAATATCAGGTAATATTGTTTTTAAAGATCTTCGCAACCATACATAAAAGAAATCAGACAAATCTGCATATCCAATATTATCATAGTATGGTGGATCAGTTGATACGATTTTATCAGTACAAATAGATTGAGCTTGGGCATCTCCTTGTATCGCAAAACCAGGTATAGTCGATGCAAAAGATACCAATACCTTTTGGGCCCACTCAATTCCACTAGAAACATTACCGGCGGAATCAGAAAACCCATTAGTTTCAGCATAATCCCAAGTCATTGGTATTGCCTGTCTGCTAAATACATTTCGAATTAGTTCTTTACTTTGATGCCATGTATTGATTGTCGACCAGTAATCTGTGGCTTTATCAATACTAATTCCCAAATACACTGCCACCGCATCAGCATAGGCAGTTGCCGTCTTTCCCCCTTCCCACAAAGGAACTCCATCATCTGCCATTCCCGCGGCGAGGGCATCGCTTTTCACCAGTTCACGCGCTTCCTGGACAAGGTCGGAAAAGGTGGTGAGAGCAACAAGTTGGCGGGGAGTGAAAAGATCACCAAAAGTAGTTAAGCCATAAGCTGGTGTCCAAAGCGCACGTGGATCAGGAGCCAATTCTGTTTCCGGTTTCCATGCTGGAATTGCGGCATTTGCTATTTTTTCCATTTCATCTATTGGCGAAAGGTACACACGCTTATGATCACCTTCAGCAACTATTGCCATTAACCTTGCTCTCATGCGTCCGGCTCTTCCTTCAGCTTTTATATGATCACTCTGCATAGGCGTATCAGACATCAAACATTTAAAATTAGCCCCACGGGCAAGCTTGGTGCCATTCTTTGCCGCTTCCGCATCCTTCGGCGTCCCTGTTTTTACCGTAAACCGGTATCCACCTTTTTCAATAACCGGCTCCACATACGCTTCCTTTCCCTTCTTCGTTGAGAGCATAAATGTCGAGGCAAGGGGCACATCCACATCTGCAAAGGCGGGGTTGGGGCTTTTCACCGTGCGCGCCCATATCCACGCAATGACGGTGAGTTCCCTTCCGAGGTATGGTTTCAGGTCAGGACGCTCCGACGCCATTTCCCCTGTTACCAAAACCTTCGGGTACAAATGGCCAATGCGCTTTTCCGCCTGGCTTCTCATCCACTTCCCATAGTAGCGCACATCTTCCGCGAGGCCCTGGGCACCTTCCCATGTATTGGCGGCTTTTTCTTCAGAGAGCTTACCCTGATAATCCGGATTCATCGGCGCCATACCGGCAAACTTGGGAGGAATTTCTATCATGGCTTTGTTTATGAGCACCGCCACGGGGTTCAGGTCGCTTGCGTAGGCCTCAAGGCCAAGGCGCTGGGCCTCAAGGGGAATTGACCCTCCCCCGGCAAAGGGATCGTGAAATGCGGGGAGCTTTTCGGGATTAAACAGCTCCTGTGCCCTGGGGTGGTCCTTATTGTCCTCACAGGTACGGCGCCAGCTTGTCCATATTTCATCCTGTGCCTTTCTGATGACTTCTTTGTTCGTGGTATTTTCCCATAGCACCAACTGCTCAATTATTCGAAACAGACGCTGGCGTTCTTTCTCCTGTTCTTCCTCTGTGGGAAACAGCTCAGGGCGACTGGAGGGATCATCCACAAGCTGGGCAAAGAGCACCGCCCGTGCTGCCGCGAGGGGACGCCTTGCCCACCAGAGATGCAGCGTGCTTGGATGCCCATGACGAATTGACTTTTCCCTTGCGGAAGCTTTGTTTATCGCATCGAGGGGCAACGCCACCTCTATAAGTTTCTTTCTCAATTTCATACTTATTTAGTTCGGCTCCGTTGATTTCTGTATCAGTTCTCGCAGTTCATAGTTCACGCTGTTCGCGGCGAAGTCGGGTTCCCGCTGGAAGGGATTCCGCACGTAACGGGGTGTTGCGCTGTCACCGTCAACTTCCACCAGGGCAAGGATAAAGTCATCGGGCTTGTTCAGGGCGGTAAGTATTTCCCTTCGCGTCACCGTTACGGTGGCGGCCCCCTGTACCCGGCCCTTCACTTCAATAAAACGCAGTTTCCCTGTTCCCGGCACGGATGATTCTATGTCATACCCCACCTTCTGGGCGCTGACGTCTTTTGGTACATACCCCAGGTCCTTTTCCGCTTCCATTACCGCATTCATGGCTGCCATTTCAACCCTTTTTGTGTCCCGTGCAAACATCGCGGGACTTGTGGATTTCTCCTCCATCTTCTCAAAGAACCCTACGGGCAGTATTAATGCCCCTCCAAGCACCACGGGGGGAAGGGGGGAAAGCTTCTTTTCCTCCTCCAGTTCCGCTATTCGCCGTTTCAGGCGGGCATCCAGCTCGTCTGCCCTGAGACGCGCCTTGCCCGAGTTGATCCGCGCGTTTACCTTCCCCGCAAGTTCCTGCTCTTTCAGCTCCTCGGCGCGCCTGTCCCAGTAGGCTATCTCCGTGGTGAGGCGGTTTTGCACGGCAACCATGGTGCGTCCCACCAGGTTTTCAGTCCGTTGTTTCACATCATGCAGGTGTTCCGGCACAAGGTGTTGTGCCGCATAGGTCATCACCTTCTTTTCCACATTACAGTGTATCCACTCCGGCAATGTGACCGAACGGAGCAGCGCCGTTTCATGGGAGTCAACCGGGCGGTAGTCAAGATACGGGGCGTACCCCGCGCTTTTTACACTTCCGTCGGGAAGCATCTCCACAAACTGCATCTGGCGCGACACGACGTGACGCCTCCCGTGACCTGTGGGCCGTGCATCCTGTATTGCGTGTTCAAGGAACACGAGTATGCGTATGTCTTCACCGGGGTCGTTCTGATCAACCAGCATTGTACCGCACCGGAGAAGATCGCGGTGCTTTTCCAGAATGGCATCAATGGTTACGTCAAGTATTGGGTGGCCGGGACACACAAGCTGTGCCATCGGCTTTCCCTGCAGGTTCATAAGGTCTTTTTCAAAAGTGATTCGTTCATATTTTGTCAGCACCGGCTCCCTTGTGCCAATTGTCTTACTTTTTATACGTATCGCAGCGGGGACATGGGTAAGCTCATATCGTCTCCGTTCCCTTTCCCTCGCGGTGCCCCCCAGGTGTTTTAGAGCCTCAATAAAAAATGACGCAATGAAGTGGGGCTGAAGCCTTCGCGCATCGGCACGTTCCATTTCCTCCCGAATCCTCATTACTTTGCTGGTGTCCATTGAATCCCTTGCAAGGGCCCTCTCCTCAAGGAGTTCCTGAATGTGGTCATGGTCAAGGGCGCCATCAACCACCTGATACAGCTTCGCCTTTACATCCGGTCTGTCTCCGTAACGGACCGCCTCCATCAGTAAGTCACGAAGGGAACGGTCTTCAAAGGTGATCCTGCCCAGCACATCAAAGACCTGCCCTCCCAGGGCGTCCCTCTCCCTGTCTAATTTCTCAAGTAACCTTCCATAGACATCGCCTTCCCGCGTTTCACGGGCAACGAGGTTCCAGAGGTGACACACTTCCGTCTGCCCTATTCTGTGAATCCGGCCAAAGCGCTGTTCCAGCCTGTTTGGATTCCAGGGAAGGTCATAGTTTACCATGAGGTGCGCGCGCTGCAGGTTGATACCTTCTCCCGCCGCATCGGTCGCAATCAGCACTTCAACATCTTTGTCCTGCGTAAAACGCTGCTCCGCAGTCTTTCGCTGTTCCCGTCTGATAGCTCCATGGATGATTTCAACCGCCTCATGACGGCCAAGGAGGGATGTTATTTTATTATATAGATAATTGAGCGTGTCTTTGTGTTCGGTAAAAATAATAAGTTTTCTGCGGTTACCACCCGCGTCGAACATCTCCTTCCTGTTTTGAAGGATTCTGGACAGCTCGTCCCATTTCCTGTCCGTACCAGACTGTTTCACCAGAAGCGCCGCTCTCTCAAGTCGGCGGAGGATATCAATTTCGATCTGTAATTCCTCAATGGTCCGTGACGCAGATGCCTGATCTACGACAATCTCTTCAAGTGCTTCGATCTCCTCATCAGGTGCATCGTCAAGGTCTTCAAAATCCTCTATATCAAATCCATTTATGGGGCTATTAATATCAATGTCAGAGAATCTGCCTGTCTGTATTTCATGTAGCCTTTTCTCAAGCCGCTCCCTCCTTCGCTTCAGCGACTGATAGATCGCCTCCGGTGACGATGCAAGCCTTCTCTGGAGTACCGTAAGGGCAAATCCCACAGTGCCCCTTCTCCCCTCGTTCCCGAGATTATCTGCACGGTTAAACTCCTGACGCACATATTCTGTTACCTGTTCATAGAGTTCATTCTCTGCTTCAGAAAGCGTGTAGTTTACGGTATAGGCAATCCTTTCAGGAAAAAGGGGAGTCCCATCAAAACGCACAAGCTGTTCCTTTACCAGCCGACGCATAAGGTCGGTGGTATCGCTCGTATGAACGCCATCCCTGAACCTTCCTTCAAACCGATCAGGATCAATCAACGCCATGAAAAGCTGGAAATCTTCTTCCTTCCCATTATGAGGCGTAGCAGTGAGAAGCAGAAAATGCCGTGTAACAGATGAAAGCAGTTGTCCAAGCCGGTATCGTTTCGTATACTTTAGCTCACCTCCAAAGAAATGTGCGCTCATTTTATGTGCCTCATCACACACAACAAGGTCCCATTCGGTGGCACGCAGTTTTGCCTGGATATCCTCATCCCTGCTCAACTTGTCCAGTCTACATATTGCAAAGGGATTTTCATTAAACCAGTTGCCGGTCCGTGCCGATTCAAGCTTATCGTTTGTCATTATCTCAAAAGGGACATGAAACCGATTATACATCTCATCCTGCCACTGCTCAACAAGATTACCCGGACTCACGATAAGACACCGCTGCAGGTCACCCCGGGCATGCAGTTCCTTAATGAGTAATCCAGTCATAATAGTTTTTCCCGCTCCGGGATCATCCGCCAATATGAAACGAAGCGGCTGGCGCGGAATCATTTCACCGTATACTGCCGTAATCTGATGCGGCAACGGTTCAACCAGTGATGTATGAACTGCAAGATAAGGGTCAAAGATGTATGCAAGTTTAATACGGTACGCTTCACTCACGAGCCGGAACATGGCACCATCACCATTATAGGTCCATGGGGCTCCCTCATCCATTATTTCAATAGTAGTTTCTCTATCACGATACAGGAGTTCATTTCCAAGGTTTCCCTCAGAATCTCTATACGTAAGGTTAATGGAAAAATCACCTATCCAATCGACATTGATAACTGTAACCAGTCCATTGGGTAGAACCCCTTTCACGGTCATGTTTTGTTTCAGGTCTTCAAGCTTTGCCATGTTTTCCCAACATTATTTCATTATAAGTTTCGCAGTAATTGTCACAGCATTATCTTCCCATCCTTTCTCAGATAAACCACGAATGGTATTTTTTATATCATCCGGTTTTACAAGTAACCACCCCTTTTTTTTAAAAACTAATTCAATTTTAGACTCATCATTGGAGTAAATATTTCCCGCAGCTAAGCAATACTTGATTTTTGTATCTTTCTTTATAAGACCGTTTGATATATAATTCTTTTTTAATTCTCTTGTTACAATCTTCCGGAATTCTTCATTCGTAAATAATTTATATCTTTTTGCATCTTTTTTATTTTCACCTGTAATTCCTGAATATTTTACACCATAAGAATCGAGAAAGGATTTCACCTCAACAAGAAGTAATTCATTATTCTCAGGATTGAATGCAACCAAATCAATTTCAGGTCGCGGCATGGAGTGTGTTCCGATTTTCCGCTTATCCTCTTTAGATATAATTACTTTAACTGATCCCCTTACCCAATATCCTTTTTCTTCGAAGTAGGTTGCAACAATGCTTTCAAAAGCGTCCATAGTTATATCCACATTTTAAAAGGTCATTCTCAAAGTATCATCAAATAGGGTTAATAAAACTTTAACAGAGTAATATGGTTTTTAAAGAATGTTTTTCTTCATGAATTAATTTAAAAAAATAATTCATTCAATACCCCATCGATCTGATTTCCCACAGAATATCATCCGCATTTTTCGGATTGCCGCCCTTGTCTGCTCTTGAAATATTTTTAAAAGAAGAAATTCTTATATACCGTGCCTTCAGAAAGAAGTTTTCCATTGAATTATCATCGTAATTAGATTTATGCAGCGGGTCAAGAGAGAGGTTTACTCTCTTTGTCTTTATTACGTCATTCCCATTGATTTCAGAAATGCCCTTTCTTTTTTTCAGTAGCGAGAAACTGTTCTTCCCGCCAAAATCAAGTTTAGGATTTTTTCCCAGGGCATCATAAACCCTGCCAGGGCCATAGAGATAATTCCTTTCCTGTTCAATGCCTCGTAGCAGAATACCACCCATGAACTCCATGTCCTTATTTCCAATTGTAATGTCGTACCCGGAATAGTGCTCATAGAATTCAAACATTGTCCCCTGTTTTTCATGACAATGGCAAAAAACATCACGCAGGCGCCCATCAACTTTCTTAGTGGAAGTAAGGTATATTTCTATTTCTGCGAGTTTGTAGGTTTTACTGTCATTATTAACATCAGGAAGAAGTCTGCAGTGATTAAAGAAGGCCATGGCAATATCATCATAGAGTGTTTCTTTTTGTTCTGGGTGATTGACTGCCTGTTCTATAAAGCTTATTATATCATCATTCATTAGCGAGAACTCCAACATAAAGAAAGATAAATTCAGGAAGTGTACTCCCCATCATTCAAGAACAATATTGGTATGAAAAATTTACTATATCAAGGATACAAATTTCTGTCAACAAGGTATTTAAAGCTGCGGTAAAAGTTAGACCATCCCGGTCTCACTGCAACCCCTCCGCGAGGACGGACCCCGAGCCGTGCCGAATCAACACGATGTTGTTGTGAGGCATGAGGGAGCGCATACCATGAACAGAGATTACTGACAGCACAGACGCTTTTAATGAGGGGACAACACCTGTACACTGTCTGAACCATGATTCACATGATTACAGGATTATCATGATTCTGAAGGAATACAGGATATCAAAATCAGGGTAATCCGGAAATCAGGAAAATCGGGGTTCAGACAACATGGTATGCCGGGATCAAATAACAGAAACCAATTTCCGGAACGCATAAGCAGAGATTGCTTTATCGCAACCACTTTACCCGATGACAGATTGAATCCACTCCCACAACCCTCCCCCGAACCGGGGGAGGTGGCCGCGCACCGCAAGGCCGGAGGGGGTCTCACTGCAGCCCCTCCGCGAGGGAGGACCCCGAGCCGTGCCGAATCAACACGATGTTGTTGTGAGGCATGAGGGAGTAAATGTTATGATCAGAAGTGCCTTCGCTACCCTGCTGTACAGCAGGTATGGTGAATGCAGCTGCCGTAGCAAGGCTCGACGCCGTGTGAGTCGCGGGATGGGGGCCCCCCTGGGGGAAGGGCAGCGCCCTTCACCCAGGGAAATCCGGTCCATTTCAGGGACAGATACAAATGGCGGGAAGGAGCCGCATTACATGAACAGAGATTGCGGACAGCATAAATACTGTCTGAACCATGATTCACATGATTAAAGGATTATCATGATTCTGAAGGAAACAAATAAATTTATTGCAATAAATCACTACATAGTATTGCCTGTAGTCATTCATGAACATATATTATACTATGCAGTCACAATATGAAATATCGCTATACAGATTATTTTCTTAACGAGGTAATGAGAAAACGGCCTTATTTAAAAAAGGAATGGTGCGTCTTTGTTATAGAAAATCCATTACGGTACGAACCGCAGGACAACAACCGCTGGCGGTTCTGGGGACCGATAGAAGAACTACAGGGAAAGATATTAAGGGTTGTGACGCTGGATGATAAAGTCACAATCCACAATGCATTTCCGGACAGAGGATTTAAAAATGAAAATTAATTACTATCCTGAAACAGACTCACTCTACATTGATCTCTCATCACGGGACAGCGTTGACAGCGTTGAAGTATCGGAAGGAGTGGTGATTGATTACGATGCCAACGGCAATGTCGTCGGCATAG
>JAKQCH010000049.1 GCA_029573825.1 Spirochaetota bacterium
CCCATCGCCGAAGATTCGAAAGACTTTTCATCACGGGAAAATCTCTTTTTTTTGCTGCGGATAGAAATTTTCCGGATCAGCGCTTTTTTCTTCAGGATATTCATGTCACAGTTCCTCAGCGTATTCCTCTGTTTCCAGTTCTTCCGAAAGTCGAGGGAGGTTCCCGCACAGTTCCGCAATAATCTCTTCAGAGAGCGCAAACCGGTTCTGAGTCACATGGGTAAAGAGATAATAGAAAAAAAGCGTCGGCGCCGCCACTACGAGCCCGCCGGCAGTGGTGATAAGGGCTATCTGGATGCCGACTGCGACAACCCGTGCGTTCACAGTGGTGGCGGCAGCAATTGCCGAGAACGCGGTGATCATGCCCAGCACCGTCCCCAGGAACCCGACAATCGGCGCGAGGTTCCCGATACCGGAGAGAAATGCCATTCCCCGCTCAAGGTTGTTCGCATACAGCTGGAAGGCCCCCCGAAGTTCATCCTCCCTGTCTTCCTTGAAGCGTGTTTCTGATTTTTCTGACACTTCTTTCAGGTACAGCTCAACCTGGTCGCTGCGCCACACCTTGTTCCGTGTAAAAAATATAAGCCGTTCGATGATGATGGTAAGGGCCAACATCCCCAGAAGAATGATAAAAATCATCAGGGGACCACCCCGCTTCACCGTATGATACAGGGAACCGTTCGTATCTCTCGGCTCTTCAACATTCTGCTGTTCGCCGGACTGTTCCACGGATTGCGGAACAGCTGCGTTGTCCTGGACCCGGGATGTCTGCCCCTGTACCTGCTGCGCCGCGGGGACTGCTGCCTGTTGTGCCTGTGCCGTTCCGGCCATCATGCCCGACACATATATCAGGACTGCTGCAATTATCACATAAGTGATCATTGATCGTTTCATTGTAATACCTCTAAGCTGATTTATCATTGATTTTTCTGTTTCAGAAACAGTCTTTACCTGTCTGTTCACATGGAAGTATAGGGCAGAAGGATTAAATGAAGATTAATGGAAGATTAATATTTATTAATTTTTCGGAAAATTCAGGAAAAAAACAGTCCCCTGCCCCTTGACGCTTTCAACATCAATACTGCCCCCATGAAGGTCCACAATCTTTTTAACAAGGGTGAGACCCAGTCCCTTACCCCCTGTCCTTGCAGATCGTGACTGGTCAACCCGGTAAAAACGGTCATAAATAAAGGGAAGATGCCGCTTCGGTATACCAATACCATTGTCCCGTATTACGAATTCAACTGAATTTTTCCCACCTTTACCTGAGGATGAAGGACTGTTGAGCGCGATTTCCACTGTCCCGCCCTTCGCCGTATATTTCACCGCATTATGTATGAGGTTAATGAAGACCCGTTTCAAAAGCCCCGGCTCACCGTTCACTGCGGCGCTGTCCATACTGCCCAACTTCAGGGAAACTTCTCTGTCCGAAGCAAGACGGGAAGTTTCCTCGTATGCCTCAAGGACTACCTGGTCCAGGGAGATTTCCCTGAGACGGTATTTTTTCTTCCGCACGTCAATTCGGGAAAGCAGGAAAAGGTCCTCGATGATATCTGTCAGTTTATCCACCTCCTCCTGAAGGCTCACCAGGGTCTCGCGGTAATCCCCGATGCTTCGCTCACCGCGGAGCGCCACTTCCAGCTCCCCCTTTATGACGGTGAGGGGGGTCTTCAGCTCATGCGACACGTCATCTGAAAACTGGCTGATGCGCGTGAAGGACTGCTCGAGGCGGGAAATCATGTCATTCAGCGTCTCCACCAGTTCACCGATTTCATCGTCGCTTTCCACGGTAACGATCCGCCGTGAAAGGTCCTCCGCGGTGATGCTGCGGGTGGCGGCAACGATTTCCTTCACCGGGGCAAAGGAGCGTTTCATGAAGAGATATCCCATAAATGAAATGATAACGAGAAGCACCGGCCATACCAGGAGGAACCGCAGCACCACATTCTCAAGGGTGGTATTGACCGGCTCCAGGGACATGGCGGTCTGGAGAATATAGCGATGCCCCAGGCGGTCTTTCACCCCCATTGAAACGACCCGGATTGGAAACGGGAACACATTGTCCACCGTTTCGATTGCAGCATTTCCGGCGGACACCCTGGTGAAGGCCTCGTCACTCAAAGGAATGGATTTGTCCCCCAGAGCGCTGTTTTTGATGATCACGAGGGGCGCCGCGTCAGGGCGCTCGGGAAAATTCACCAGCTGCCCGTATGCCGAATTGAGAAAAAGGTCCTCACCAATCCACCTGTCGAAGTCCGCGGAATAGCCCGGTATGGGGCGATAAAAGGGCCCGTGTTCACGGGAAATCGTTTTTGCCACACCCTGCGCGAACCTGTGTAACCCCGCGTCGAACTTCACTGACATGTCGCTTGAATATATTGCGTGGGAAAAATTAAGATAGGTATAGACGAAAAACACCGCGATCAGCACGCAGATTGACCCGATGTACCAGAGCGTCAGTCGTGACCGTACAGAAACTTTTTTCATACCTTATCCCGCTCCCTTTATTCCTTCAGCACATATCCGCGGCTCCGGATGGTGTGGATAAGACTTTTTTCAAACCCCCGGTCAATTTTACTGCGGAGGTGGTGGAT
Source organism: Spirochaetota bacterium (assembly GCA_029573825.1). Taxonomy (GTDB): domain Bacteria; phylum Spirochaetota; class UBA4802; order UBA4802; family JAGODF01; genus JAKQCH01. Next base: position 2,595 of record JAKQCH010000049.1, read on the forward strand.
ATAGACATTGAGGGTATTTGCACCGGGATCGTAGTTCATGTCCCACACATGTTCCACAATGCGTGTCTCCGTGAGGATAGTGCCGGCGTTCCGCATCAGGTATTCCAGGAGGGCATACTCTTTCCCTGTGAGGGAAATTTCCTTTCCTCCCCGTGTCACTCTCCGGGACGATGGATTCAGCTCCAGATCATCCACCTGCAGCACCTCCCCTCCGTAATCATGGGAGCGGCGTATCATGGCCCGGAGGCGCGCAAGGAGCTCCTCAAAGGAAAAGGGCTTCGTGAGATAATCGTCGGCGCCGGCGTCAAGTCCCGCGACCTTGTCATCCAGGCTGTCCCTTGCGGTGAGCATGAGCACCGGGGTATGCACTTTCCTCCTCCGGAGCTCGCGGCATATCTCCATACCGTTCATTTTCGGCAGCATCACATCAAGGATCAGGGCGTCGTATTCCTGTGTCTCTCCCCAGAAGAGCCCCTCCTCTCCATCATAATACACATCCACGGCATAGTGCTCTTCCTGGAGTCCCTTCAATATAAACCGGGCGACTTTTTCATCGTCCTCGACAAGCAGTATTCTCATGGTCACCATCATGAATTATTTTTTTTCGGTACGGTACAGCACGTTCCGGAGGGTGTTCCTTTATCAACCCCCTCAAAAGCCGTTATCGTTCACAACACAGTAACCTGGTTCCCCTGAAAAAGCAACCATGAAAACTCACACCCCGTGCAGACTGAGTTTTTCCATAAGGTAATATAATAAGGCTCCGTTTTCTAAAAAGTGAATTATAAAATTTTTATTCCATAACTATTTTTGTATTTGATATTTTGTAACCCTTTATTTAATAATATGAAAGACGGTCACTCTCCCTGAAGGAGAGAACGATACTACATATTTATGGAGGTCGTGATGAGACATATTATTTCATCAGGAATGATGTACCTGATTATTACTCTTTCGGTTACAGGCTGCGTATCTACAGATATAATTGCTCCTGCGATCAGTGAGAGAGCCGTGACACAACGTGTTCCTTTGAGGATTGACTATAAAAATCTTCCAGGTGAAGATGCAATCGCAATGTTAGCTCCAAACGGTAGAAAATCAGGAGTAACAAATGACCCCGGAAGGCTTGATAAAGTCATGATCCCTGCAATTGAAAAAATTGTTAAGAATAAGGGCTACTCAATTGCTGATGATCCCGGTAAAGCAAGGGCGGTGTTAACAATAGATTTTAATCAATTCGGAATATACTGGTCATCGAGACCGTCAAGCAGCAGCGGCTCACTAAAGGCAGATGTTGATCATTACATCCAGTCAAAAGGGTCCGGCGCGAAAGCATGGAAATGGAATTATAAGAATGAAAAAAAATACGGCAACCTCCCCGGTAACTGCATAGCAGGAATTGCCGGTTGTACAATTATTGGTGTAATCCCACTGATGATTTACATCAACAGTCAGGGAGGTTCCGAAGGGACTCAAATGACAAAAGAAGGAAATGCTCTTCTTACTGATTATTTTACAAAACTTGATGCCGCACTCCCCAATGCGGGTAGCGTGGTGAAATAACCTGTTTCGCATTCAGGCCCTGAACAGTATTGAGAGCTGGTTACACTCAATATTGTTCAGGACAAAATGAAATTTTTTTTATAATCCCCGACAAGGGGTTTTTTTTGTGAAACGAAAACCACCTGCTCTGCAGGTGGTTCAAAAAAGCTTTAGCTATGAGTGGAAATAAAAAACCTCCTAAGTTACTATGGCATCGGCTACCAACCGATCCGCAATAACAAAGGAGGCTTATCCAGATGGATAAAAATACCCTGTCTCACACAAGCTGGAATTGCAAGTATCATATTGTATTTGCTGCAAAATATCGGCGTCAAATAATATACCGCCAGATTAAGCAAGATATCGGACAAATATTACGAACACTATGCGAGCGTAAGGGAGTAACTATAATTGAGGCAGAAGCGTGTCCAGATCACGTTCACATGCTGGTGGAAATACCCCCCAAATACAGTGTGTCAGAAATTATGGGATATCTCAAAGGGAAGAGCAGTTTGATGATATTTGATCGGCATGCGAATTTGAAGTACAAATATGGGAATCGGCATTTCTGGTGTCGCGGATATTATGTAGATACTGTCGGGAAGAATGAAAAGCGGATTGCAGAATATGTCCGAAATCAATTGCAGGAAGACGTACTTTCAGATCAACTCACATTTAAGGAGTACACAGACCCGTTTACGGGTGAGCAGGTAAGCAAAGGCAAAAAATAAACCCCTTTAGGGGTAGCCAGAAAAAAAGGTGCGGTTGGATGCCGTTCGGAGGGCGAAGCCCTGCCGGTAATAGCCCTTATAGGGCCAGAGCAGGCCACCCGCTGAGCGGGTGGTCCTGACTATTTGGAATGTAAGTGACGAACAGAAAAAATTCTGCTTAATTCTCTTGACATATTTATTTAACAGCGTTAAATTTAAATACGTTAAATGGATATCAGAGGTTAATCAATGAGCCGTAATGCCAGACAACCCGTCGAAGTTGAATCAGTACGGCAGTCAATTCTTGATGCCGCTCTGGAGATCATCATTGAGGAAGGATTTGGAAACGCTTCCATGAGAAAAATCGGCAGGCGCATTGGAATGACCGCCCCGAACCTCTATAACTATTTTTCCGGGAAGGACGAGATAAACCTGGAGATACTGCGGTGCGGATTTGAAGAGTTTTACCAGCGTCTCGTAGACAACTACAACAGGGCGGACACTCCATTTAAAGGGCTTGTCAGCATAGTGGACACCTATGTCGATTTCAGCCTGGAAAAACCGAATTACTTCGACCTGATGTGGAACAGGCCGACCCCCAAGTATTACGACTACGTGGGAACCGATTTTGAAGAAATGGCGTCACGTGAAAAACAGTCGGCACTGAAGGTATTTAACTTTTTTATACAGGCGGTCATAGGGGCTGCCCCGCAGGGACGAAACATTGATGCCGAGGAAGCCCGGAACATTGTGATGGAAGTATGGACACACGCCCATGGAACCGTGGCCTTATATGTGAACCGGCTGCTCATTGAAGTGGACGACAACCCTCAACATGTCGTAGAGAGGACAGTCGTGTATTTAAAAAACAGACTGTACCAAATACTTTATAACGGGAATGCGCCGCACAACGAAAGTATTATTTCCGCATAAAACCAGGAGGTCGTTATGAACGTTATTGTGAAAAAGAAAAAATCATCCATGGACCTGCTTATGCGGTCCCTCCTCAACATGGTTTCCTTTATATTCAATCACATCCCATCCAAAAGGAAATACCTGAAGACTGCTGAAGGCTGGGCCGATCTTGCGGTGGGAATAAGGACTGAAAACTACACCGTTGAGTGCGGCATCGTGTTCAGGGATGGTTCCGTATCGGTGACCGATACGATTCCTGACGGGCGGGATGTCACCCTTGTTATCAATAACGATACCGCGGTGAAAAAACTTCTATCCGCAACGCCGACGGACCAGATTTTCATGCTCCTGAAGAGCGAACTGCGGGTTGACGGAAACATGACCTCCATGCTGCAGTTTTTCTTTTTACTGTCCCTGCTTCTCAGTAAAAAACAGATCAAACAGATGAACAAAGAACGGGTCACCGAAACGAAGGATATCCTGAAAAATTCACCGAAGGAACGGAAGGACCTCGCCGCGGAAGTGAACAGCAGAAAGCAAAAGCTCATGAAGGCAGAACGTATAGATCCCGGAGTCCAATTCCTTGATGACCCCTATCTCCCGGAATACACCCTGGACGATTTCCCGCGTCTCCGTAAGTTCCTTGATATCCACCTCACCCGGAAACCGGAGGTGTGCCCGGAACTGCCTTCGCTGCTGACACAATGGCACAGGGATCACGGATTTGAAACCAATGAAGAGGGTAAACCCTGGGTGCCGGCACTCAGGAAGGCCGGCGCATTCCGCTACCTGATGGAAAACAGGAAACCGATCATTACCGATGACTATATAATAGCAGGGAGCACTACCAGCAAAGAAATCGGCTGCGTGGTCTATCCCGACGGGAGCGGAACCTTTCTCTGGAACGAACTGCTCACCATACCGCACCGTACCTATAATCCATTCGACATCTCAGAAGAGACACGTAACCTGCTGCACTATGAGGTGTTCCCTTACTGGAAACACCGCAATTTCCGTGAGTGGGTAAGGGACAAATACGACAATCCCCTCTCCCAGCAGATGGACGAGCGGTACGCCCTGTATTTCAACTGGAAGCAGGCCACAATATCACACACCATACCCGATTTTCCAAAAATACTGTCCCAGGGGGCGGATGGAATCATCGCGGAAATCAGGGATGAGCTTTCCCGTGGAGACTGCGATGAAGAAAAACGGAACACCCTGGAGGCAATGGTCCTCTGCCTGGAGGGGCTCATTCTTTATTCCCGAAACCTCGCGCGGCAGGCTGCCCTTGACGCTGAAAAGGAATCCGATCCAGACCGGAAAAAGGAGCTCCTGAAGCTCGCGGATATATGCGGGCAGGTTGTGGGTGGTCCGGCGCGTACCCTCGATGAAGCGGTCAACGCTCTCTGGATAACCTGGATCGGCATCCACATGGAAAGCATGAATGCCGGTATGTCCCTGGGGCGCCTTGACCAGTGGTTTCAGCCATACTTTGAATCAGATATGAAAAAAATATCCGGTCCTGATGAAAAAAAAGCATATATCAAACACGCCGTGGAACTCATCGGGCATTTCTACATGAAATGCACCGACCACTTCCCTCTCACCCCGGACCTTGCCAATTTCTATTTCGGCGGCAGCTCCTCGGACCAGGCAATCACCCTTGGAGGAGTCACCCCTGAAGGCAACGACGCGGTATGCGACATGACCTACATATTTCTCAAAGTGACGGAAATGCTCAGCATCAGGGACCCCAACGTGAACGCCCGGTACATGCCCGGCATCAACAGCGACACCTACCTGAAACGCCTCTGTGAGGTGAACCTCATCACCGCGGCGACACCGTCAATGCACAATGACAGCGCCATCATAAAGGCCCTTGCTCCCATGGGCTACGCGATGGAGGACATCCGTAACTGGTCCGCTACAGGATGCGTCGAGCCGACCCTGTCCGGGAAACACCTTGGCCACACCAACATGCAGATGATGAACATGGTTGCGGCCCTGGAAATGGCAATGAACAACGGGAGGCACCCCCTTACTGGCCTTGACATCGGTCCCCGCACAGGGCTGCCGGAGGAAGGGGACTTCCGCACCTTTGATGAATTTTTCTCTGCGTTCACTGAACAGTTTAAATTTCTCATCGACAGCTCCATTGACTATAATCACAAACTCGGCGAGGCGCACCAGTATATCCGCCCCACCCCGCTCCTCTCCTCCCTGATCGGCGGCTGCATAACAAAAGGCAGGGATGTCACACAAGGGGGCGCGGTATACAACAGTTCCGGGACCGCCATCATCGGCCTTGCGGACGTGACAGATTCCCTCATGGCCATAAAAACACTGGTATATGACGAGAAAAAAATAACCTTTACCGATTTGAAGCAGGCAATCAATACCGACTTTAACAATGACCCCGCGCTCTACGCGATGGTGACCCGGAAGGTCCCGCTCTTCGGATCGGGAAATGACGGAGCTGTCGGTCTCGCGAACAGGATCGCCTCCTGGGCTCACGACTATTACGGCAGCCTCCCCCACTACCGGGGCGGGAAATACACAACCGGGTTCTGGTCAATGTCAAACCACGTCGCCTTCGGGACCCTCACCGGCGCCCTCCCCTCGGGCAGACGGGCGGGGAAGCCCTTTACCCCGGGACTGACGCCGCAGCCCTCCGCTTCAAAAAATCTGCTGGACAACATACGGGACGTCGCGCGCCTTGATCCGGTGAACATGAACAACAACATCGCTTTCAACGTAAAGGTTGTACCCGGCGCCGGGGACCCCCAGGAAAAAATTGTGGAGGACATGTTCTCCTACGCGAAAACATACTTTGACCTCGGGGGAATGCAGATGCAGATGAACGTGGTGACCTCCGACATTCTGCGCGACGCCATGGCACACCCGGAAAGCTACCGGAACCTCCTTGTGCGGATATCCGGCTACAACGCGTATTTTGTGACGCTGAACCGCGACATGCAGCGGGAACTCATTGAACGTGCGGAGTACGACATTTAACACAAAAAATTAAGCAGGAACATGAACATGGAATGTACTGAAAAAGCAAAGCTCAATACAGCGGGGGCGGTCGATACAACCCCGCGGCACAGGAACCCTCTCATTCTGGAAATTAAAGGCAACTCCCTTGACGACGGCCCCGGCATACGGTCGGTGGTGTTCTTCAAGGGATGCCCGCTTTCATGCAGATGGTGCCACAACCCGGAGAGCAAATCGACGGGGCCGGGGATATCCCATGACGCTGCGGAATGCATCGACTGCGGCGCCTGCGTAAAGGCATGTCCAGAACGCGCGATAAGCAAAAAAAACAGGTATTTCATAGACAGGGACAAATGTACTCTCTGCTATTCATGCGTTGCAACATGCCCCTCGGGGGCCCTGTCACAAGTGGGAAACGCGATGACAGTTGATGATATAATCGAAGTAGTCAGCAAGGACATTCCTTTTTACAATACATCGGGAGGCGGCGTGACCCTTTCAGGTGGCGAGCCCACCATGCACATGGAATTCACCGCACAGCTCGCCCGTTCCCTGAAAGAGCTGAACGTCCACCTGCTCATTGAGACCTGCGGCCTCTTCGTATACGAAAAATATATGGACCTGCTCGCCCCCTTCATTGACATGATCTACTTCGACATAAAACTGTTTGATCCCGTGGAGCACAAAAAACACTGCGGCGCCGACAATACCATAATTCTTGAAAACTTCGGCAGACTGCACAAAGATTATCAGACAGGGGGCACATACATCCTCCCCAGGACACCCCTCATTCCCGGCATAACAGACACCCGTGACAACCTCACCGCAATCGCGGATTATCTCTCGTCACTCGGTGTCACGAAGGCGGCCCTTCTTGAGTACAATCCGCTCTGGGGGGTGAAGTGCGAAAAAATCGGTGAGGAAAATCCTCTTGGCCCTGAGGCCCAGGGCAGGAAGTGGATGGACCGCGACCATGTGGAACAGTGCCGCAGTATCTTCCGGGAAAGAGGTATTGAGGTATAAGACCCAGCGATTCGCCGGAAGGCGCCAGGGCCTTCCGGATGGTGTTCCTGTATCGACCCCTTAAAAATTCCATCTTGTTCATTCCGCGCAATTTATGCAATGGGAAAGCCTCCACGAAAAAACCGCTTCTATGATTATAGAAGCGGTTTTATTCGAATATTTCCACTTTCAATTCAGGAAATAAATAATATGCTTTCCTTCATCACTGCTGTATCAATACCCTCTGTTTTTGAGATCAGCGACGACGTCCACAAAGAAGTCCGGCGCATTGTACCCGATAGCCGGGAGCGAGCGACCTACCGCAGCAGTATGATTGACACCTCCTCCCCACCAGGACCCGGCAATGACACCTTTGAAATTACCCCATTTTGCTGATGTAACCGAGACAAGGCCGTCATTGGCGCCTTCGAACGGGAGCATGGCGAGCCAGGTGACTCCCAGAATTCCGCCCCCCAGGAGGTTCCGTATCCTGTATGCATAACTCTGATAGTAGATACCAGACACATTTGGAGTGTTGGGATTGAAAACATTTATCATATATGAACGGACAAGGTCGTATCCATTTGCAATTGTGTTTCCATTTTCATCACCCATAACAAAACCCATGACAACATCAACCAGATCACCGACAAATGATTCCATGAAATTTGGAATTATCCCCAGGGCCATTTCAGCAATTACGCTCCCCCGGTGGGGACCCGCTATACTGGTATGGCTTACCACATTGGACGCCAGACCGAGATTTGATATGGCATATCGCGTATACAATGTACCGTGTGAATGCCCTATTACATTGATTTTGTTTTTGCCCGTAATTGCCATAATCTGAAGGACCTGCGCCCTCCACTGTGCCGCCTTGTTCACGGTAGAATCCATGGCGTTTACGCTGGTGATATATACATCAGCGCCATTATCTTCCAGTTCATCCGGAATGTCCGACCAGTAATCAATGAATCCCAAAATCTCCGCCTGGGCGGCCATGCCATGGGCCAGGACGACTGGATATCGTGTGGCACAACTTGACGATGCTGATGAACTACCTCCGGCAAATACAACCGCCGGCATTGTAAAAAAAACAGCAATCATGAACAACACAATTCTTTTATACATCATGTTCCCCCTTTTTTTGCTGAATGCTATTCATTTAGTGCATATTAGTCAACAAAAAAAACGGCTGACTGGTTTTTTTTGACCGCAGTCAGTAATTCCGCATTTCCCTGATATCCCGGGCACATATTACCACTTCAATGATTGCTGAAACCATAAAGATAATTTGAAGGATAAAGCACCATAAAATAAAATGTGTTGACCAGAATGTGAATTTAATATATTTATTGTATATATAAAAAATATTCCCTTCAAAGACGATTATAGTCACATCATCGACTCCTTGGAAGATATGGAGAAAAAACATGAATTTATTAATGAATAATTTTTTTTCCCAGTATAACGATAGGGATTTACGTGAAAGACAGAAGGCGGAAGTAATTGTGCGAATCGCACTTACGACGGCCATACTGCTCTTCTTCCTCGTTCTCTCAACCGTTTTTATCCAGAAAATTTCAGCGTTAAGCTCGATCGTGCTGGGAATAATTGTCATGGAGTTTTTTCTGGTGGCCACCATTGTACTCACAAAGCGGGGTCATAACGGGATCGCGGCACATGTGATGCTCATTCCTCTGGCTGCCTTTGTGTGGTTCCTCATGTTCAGCCTTGCCGGGAAACAGGATGTTCTTACCCTTGCAGATACCATTACATACCATTTCGCAATAATCGGGATGGCAATACTCATCGCGAACAGGATGTCAGTGGTGTTTTACTCGATTGCCGCCATTGTTGGTCTTGTGATCTTCTCCGTATACATGAAGGGCATCGGATTAATGAACACCACCCAGTTCGGAGATTACATTGCGGACAACATGGCGACAATAGTGATGCTCGGATCAATCGGGTTTATGATTATCCGGAATAGCAATAATGCCCACAGGTCGATTCAGGAAGCCCTTGATGAAAGCAACCGAAACAGGGCCAGCATCAACAACATTCTCATGCAAACAGGGGAAGTGGCCCAGGCACTGGCCTCATCCACTGAGGAAATGGCGGCAACGACATCGAATTTCACGATCAACACCCAGTCCCAGGCGGCATCGGTCGAAGAGATAACCTCCACCGTCGAGGAGGTCGCGGCGACCGGGGAGAGCGTCTTTGCCATGGCTGAAAAACAGGCTGCCCTCACAAGTAAAGTGAAATCCGATATGGAAAGTATATTCGACGTCGTCACCCAGGCCGTGGAGCAGACAAAGAATTCCCTTTCGATGCGGGAGGACATCAACAAGACTGTAGAAAAATCACGGGCCGAGATAGCTTCTGTCCTTGAGGTCATGGCGATGGCGATTGAGAAGTTCTCCGATGTCCGCTCGACGGTGAGCATCATCGAGGATATCTCAGACAAGATCAACCTGCTCTCACTGAATGCGGCGATCGAAGCGGCCCGGGCCGGTGAATACGGCAGGGGATTTGCGGTGGTGGCAGACGAAATTGGGAAGCTCGCCGACGGCACGTCCAACAACCTGAAGTCAATCAACGAACTCTTTCAGCGCAGCAGTGAGGAGATCGGCAACGCCCGCACCAGGCTTGAGACGTTCACCGGTTCATTAAACGGATTGATCGAGTCCATCGAGCGTTTTGGAGGAGGCATGGACGTGATTGTCGAGCTGACATCAAGGGACCTCGATCTCAACATGGAGGCCCGCCGGTCCCTCGACAAAGTCCTGGAGGAAGCGACCAGCATACTGGGCGCCACCAGCGAACAGAAGATTGCCCTCGATGAGATCGGTAAAAGCGTTGCAGTGATCAACAACACTTCGCAGGAAGTGGCGACTGGGTCCGAAGAACTGATGAACACCTCAAAGCGGCTGGCCGGAACAGCGCAGAACCTGATGGGTCTTTCGGAAGAGAAATCATCGGCAGGTCCCCTCCCATGCTGACGGGGTTTTAATTCAGCACAGTATAATTGTCAAGATTGTGTTCGGAGCAGTGGAGGATAGATCACGAAGAAGGCCGCTGCAATAAAAAAGTCCTTCCCCGCTTTACAACAGGGAAGGACCTGTATCGTCTTATTCAGGTTGTTATCAATAACCTCTGCTCTTCAGGTCAGCGACAACATTTACATAGAATTCCTCAGGATCATAGCC
>JAKQCH010000104.1 GCA_029573825.1 Spirochaetota bacterium
GCACCCGAGCCACCGCTGGCAGCTTCAGTGTTATATGGCCCTTCTGTCGGGGAATGGATATACTGCCGGCGGCGCGGGTTTTCTTTACGGGACGGTCAATAAAAAACTCATAATGGTGAAAATGGAAAACCACGAAAATGAATATCTGAAGCACATTCTGGCATCAATACGTTCATCGATCCTTCGTGAACATCTGCCGGAGGCAAAAGGGGGGAGAGACCGCTGCATTAATTGCGAGTATGTGAGATATTGCAACGATATTTTTTAAATATGAAGTGGATGTTTATATCCTTTCTCCGGATATTCCCGCGATGATGGTCCCGTTTATGGACAGAACTGGTATATGTGTATAAAAGCAGTGTAATATGTTTATTATAAATGAACTATTTATATGAAGGTAAATGAAAAATTAAAAAATATTATACAAAGTAATGTATTTATAGTTGCAATAATTGAAAAATTATTATATCAGGTAACCATGAATTTTCTCAAAGAACAGTTATGAGAACAAATCTGCTGGAAATCCACATACGAGCCGCTGACAGGATTGTACTTCCGGAGGATTACAGGGGTAATATTTTACGCGGGGCATTCGGCATGAACCTGCGCCGAATGGTATGCGTCTATCCCGATTCTATACGTGAATGCGTGGAATGTCCTGCGGGTGAGTGTGTGTACAGGGACTTTTTCAATCCTGTTGTGTCTCCCGGTTCCGAAAGGCTTTCCCGAAATAAAAACATTCAACGTCCCTTTGTGTTGCGCCCTCCATCCGGAGCCCGTGATGCTTACAGCGCGGGAGATCTTATTGTAATGGAAATGGTGGTATTCGGGAACGCGTTCCGTTTTCTGCCCTACATACTGGTTACGCTGCACCGGCTTGCGGAGAACGGCCTCGGCAGAAACAGGGGAAAGGCGTGCCTTGAAAGGGTTGTCCAGAAGAACCCTGTTACCGGGGCATCTCACTGTCTCTATAGCTCAGATTCTGGAATTGTGAATCCCCGCGAAATGTCTTTCTCTAAAGATGATTATTCGGCATCCAGCGCTTCTCGTATACGCATTTCATTTATTACACCGGCTATCCTGAAAGATAAGGGGCATTTTATTGAAGTACCGGAATTTGAAACAGTAATCAAACGCCTTCGGGACCGCTTTGCGGCGCTTTCATGGTTTTATGAAGGCGTTGTTCCTGATATCGATTTCAGAGAATTTGCCGCGGCCGCACAGAATGTTTCCATTGTGCGCGCGGACACATTTTATGAAAAACGGTCAAGGAGGGCACGAGGCGGTGCGGCAGTCCAGTTTATGAACGGATTTACGGGCACCATGGAATATACGGGAGAATTAACAGAGTTTATACCGTATCTAAAATATGGACAGTATATGCATATAGGCAAGTCGGCGGTATTCGGATTTGGACAATATAGTATGGAGATTTTAGGATGAGAAACACGCTTGTGTGCACCGTTGGTACAAGCCTTTTCGAAGGAAACCTGAAAAGGTTGGGGGCAGATCCACAGTTAAGTGAGGAGCGGCCGGAAAACTGGAGGCAGCTGTATGAATCCTTTGCCGCGGGACAATGGAACGAGCTGGTGAAGAACCTGCTGCTTCTTGATCCCGGTTCACGTACGTGCGGCGCCGAAATTAACACTGTCCATGAAATCCGGAAAAAGAAATGGCTTGATCTGGAAAATTTAATATTTCTTGTCTCTGATACAGAAGATGGAAGGAATACCGGACTTGTCCTTGAAAAATATTTCACGGGCAGCAGGGAAATGAAGCTGAAAACCGTTAAATATGAAGTCATTGAACAGCTTCAGGACAGGTCCCCGAAGGACTTTAAAAAATACGGTCTGCGGAACCTTGTCAGGCGTATCGGCGATATCGCAGGTCAATACAGGCCCGAAAATATTGCTATTGACGCCACCGGCGGCTACAAAGCGCAGATTGCCCTGGCTGTCATGATAGGACAGGCTCTCAATATTCCGGTGTATTACAAGCATGAGAGATTTTCCGATATAATTGATTTTCCCCCGATGCCGGTTTCTCTTGATTATTCTATCCTCGCGAATAATTCATCGCTGCTTACCTACCTTGAAAAAGGAGAGCAGGTATCTGAAGAGGATTTCGAGGAACTCTTCAAGATGTCTGATGATAAAGAGAAGGATAGAGTGAAGATATTTATGCGGAGTGTTGTGATTGACGGCAGCTGCTATTATGATCTTTCACCAATGGGGCAGTTATATTTGTATTCATTCCGTTTGAAATACCCTTTAAAAGCGTTTCTGCGC
>JAKQCH010000110.1 GCA_029573825.1 Spirochaetota bacterium
AACAGGAGTTACTGAAGCGCCTGCATGTGCGGCATCGATCTGCACCGCAAGGGAACTGTTGTGATCAAAGAGCAGTGTTTCCATCTCGCGGTGCAGCGTGTCCCGAATTCCTTCCGCTTTCCCCGCCATGTACATCAGGAGGCCTATATATGCCTGCACGATGAGGCCCCGTTCTATCATCCCCTGAATTTTGAGATGCTTCCTGATTACCGATGGTTCCAGGGGGATAACCGAACTTTTCGGCAGCCGAACGTCTTGCAGGGTGAGGGACGCGTGGCTTGTCGTTGTAAGGGGCCCCATGGAGAGCTCCCGCATGGCTCCCCCGGGAAGCAGCTCAATGGGAATGTGGATGAGCAGAGAAATTTTCTCCTCCCCGGGTTTTCTCGCAGTGAGGAAAATGAAATCCGAATGGAGGCCACCGGTAATATATTTTTTGAAACCATTGATTACAACATGTTCACCGCGTTCAACCGCGGTAACAGGATTTCTGTTGTCTTCGGAGTGGGCAAGGGAACCGATGGTTTCCGGATTCACGCGCTGCGGCAATGAAAGGCCCCGGGAATGGAGTACCTGCACCAGGGAACGGATAAGCGCAGCCTGAACAATCCACAGAACTGCGAGTCCGAGATCTCCCGATTCCCGTGCCAGCAGAAATGATGGAAGCTTGTCAATGGTGTAGATGGAGCTGAGGACAGGGGGAAAGGCTTCAGTTAATTTTCCCCACGCGGGTACAAAGGCGCTCTGGTCAGCAGATCTCTGAAGATAGCTTTCATCGAGCACCCTGTACATCTCACCGGGGAAATTCATAAATCCGGTATTACTTCCGGTTCTGTTTCTTTCTGAGGAGTGCCTCGACTTTAAGAGGAAGGCCGAAAATATTCAGAAAACCAGTCGCGTCTTTCTGGTCGTATAGTTCACTGGCGTCAAATGTTGCGATGTCAGGTTCGTACAGGGTAACAGCCGATTTCCTGCCCACCACAATGCAGTTCCCTTTATACAGTTTCATCCGCACGGTGCCGGTCACATTTTTCTGGGTTGAGCTGATAAGGGCGTCCAGGGCTTCGCGCTTCCGAGAGAACCAGAGGCCATTGTATACCAGGGTCGCGTATTCATTCGCGAGACGGTCCTTGAGGTGCTGCGTGTCCCTGTCCAGGGTGATCGATTCAAGGTCGCGGTGCGCGGTGATGAGTACCGTTCCCGCAGGTGTTTCGTATACCCCCCTGGATTTGATTCCCACAAGGCGGTTCTCAACGATGTCAATTCTTCCCACGCCATTTTCTCCGGCCATCCTGTTAAGCTTGATCATAAGATCAACAGGGCCGAGTTTTTCACCATTCAGTGCGACGGGCTCCCCTTCGCTGAAGTCGATATCAAGATAGACGGGTTTATCGGGAGCTTTCTCCGGAGATTTCGTGAGCAGGAACATGTTTTCATCCGGTTCACGGTATGGGTCCTCCAGAATTCCTCCCTCGTAGGAGATGTGAAGGATATTCCTGTCCATGCTGTAGGGCTTGTCCTTGGTGATAGGGAGGGGTATATTGCGTTTTTCCGCATAATCAAAAAGAAGGGACCGGGAATTGAGTTCCCATATCCGCCATGGTGCTACAATTTTCATTTCAGGGGCAAGTGCTTTGAATGCCATTTCAAAACGGACCTGATCATTGCCTTTTCCTGTGGCGCCGTGGCATACCGCATCAGCGCCCTCCTTCAGGGCTATCTCAATCTGTTTTTTCGCGATGACCGGTCTCGCGAGGGATGTTCCCAGGAGGTATCTGTCTTCGTATATCGCGTTGGCTTTGATTGCAGGGAAAATATAGTCCCTGACAAACTCCTCCCTGAGGTCTTCAATGTAGCACTTGCTTGCGCCCGTATTGATCGCTTTTTGTTCAAGACCGTCAAGCTCCTCCTCCTGTCCTACGTCAGCGGCAAAGCAGATTACTTCGCAGTTATAGGTCTCAAGAAGCCACTGTACAATGATGGATGTATCCAGCCCTCCGGAGTAGGCAAGAACAACTTTTTTTATATCCATGAGAATACTCCTTTTCTGTTTTTCCCCATCAGGGCGCACATGAGCGCTTTCTGGAGGTGCAGTCTGTTTTCTGCCTGATCAAATACAATTGATTGAGGAGAATCCATCACATCATCAGTGATTTCCTCCCCGCGGTGAGCCGGGAGACAGTGCAGCACCCTGCAGCCGGGGGCGCATTTGTCCAGAAGTTTCCGGTTAATCTGATATTTTTTGAAATCTTTTTTTCTCTTCGCGGTGTCTTTCTCCATACCCATGCTGACCCATACGTCGGTGTAAAGATAGGTGGCGCCCTGTACCGCCTCGTCAAGGTCCGATGTTATCTGAACGGTCACGCCGGTGGCGGCGGCAAGCTTTTGTGCCGCATCAACAACCTTCCGGTCTGGCATGTATTTCCCGGGACATGCGATTGAAATGTCAACGCCGAGAATGCCCGCGGTGAGAAGGAGAGAGCATGCGACATTGTTGCCATCCCCTACGTATGCGAGCCTGACATGAGAAAAATCTTTCTCCCGTTCATAAATGGTAAAAAAATCAGTAAGCGCCTGACACGGATGGAAGGAATCTGAAAGACCGTTTATAACAGGAATGGATGCATTTTCCGCAAGGCCGATGATGGTGTCATGGGCGAATGTTCTCAGCATAATCCCGTCAACATAACGGGAAAGCACCTGCGCGGTATCTCCTATGGTCTCACCCCTTCCCAGCTGGATGTCGTTTTTACTTAGGAAGAGGGCATGGCCGCCTAACTGCAGAATGCCTGTCTCGAAGGAGACACGTGTTCTGGTGGAACTCTTCTCGAAAACCATCCCGAGGGTTTTCCCCTTGAGAATGTGATGCTGACGCCCGGCTTTCGTCTGTGCTTTCAGCTTTCCCGTAAACTCGAAAAGCTCAAGTATTTCTTCCCGGGAGCAGTCAGTGACTGTTAAAAGGTCTTTTGTTCGCAGCGACGGGATCTTCACGACTTGTTACCTTCCTCTATTATTAGTCTGTCGAATATCGCAAGCCCTTCCTTGATTGTGCCGGGCGAAATCGTAAGTGCCGGCATTATCCGTATAACCTTTTCCGACGTGCAGTTGATCACGAGGCCGTACTCAAGGGCTTTTTTTACCATATCCATGCCCGGCCTGTTAAGCTCGATACCGATGTGCAGCCCCATTCCCCGGACTTCGGTGATGCAGCTGCCTTTTGCTTTGAGCTTCGTGATATGGTTTCGTATGAAATCTCCGTTTTTTTGCACTTTCTCCATAAAGGATTTCTTTTTCAGCTCCTTTAATACTGCCGCAGCGGCAGCGCATGCGAAATGGTTCCCGCCGAAGGTGGTGCCATGGCTTCCCGGTTCCAGTAATGGAGCGACAGCATCCTTCGCGTGGAGGGCTCCGATGGGGAAGCCCCCTGCAAGGCCCTTGGCGAAAGTGATAATGTCCGGAGAAATGCCGAAATGCTGATACGAGCAAAACTGGCCGGTTCTCCCCGCGCCGGTCTGGACCTCGTCAATGATGAGAAGAACTTTGTGCTTTTTGCAGAGTTTTTCAAGCTGGGTTATGAACTGGCTGTCCGCAATTTTAATGCCGCCTTCTCCCTGAATGAGCTCCGTCATGACGGCGCAGATTTTATTATTTGATTCCAGTTCTTTTTTCAGTGCTCCTATGTCGTTAAACGGCAGAAACCTGAAACCGGGAACAAGGGGATCAAATCCCTTTCGTATTTTTTCCTGGGCCGTGGCGGACATCGCACCGAACGTCCTTCCGTGAAATGAGCCGGAAAAGGAAATTATTTCATATTTCTCCGGAGCAATGGATTTGCCGTAACGGCGTGCCGCCTTGATGGCAGCTTCGTTTGCCTCGGTGCCGCTGTTTACGAAGAGCGTTTTCCCGGGGAAGGTCAGTTCGGAAATGAGTTTTGCCGCTTCAATCTGTTCACGGTTGAAAAACCAGTTTGATGAATGAAGAATTTTATCAACCTGTGTGTGGAGCGCTCTGCTCAGTGCGGCATTGTTGCTGCCGAGAGAGGTAACCGCTATGCCGGAAAAAAAATCGATATAGCGCTTGTTGTCCTGATCGAAAAGATATGAGCCGTCTCCTTTCACGAAGCACACCGGGAGCCTGTTGCCGTAATTCTGGAAGAGGTATAGCTTGTCTTCTTTCTGGATTTTTTCGAGTTTTGATGATTTCATATAATGTATCCCAAAAAAAATTAAATCGGGGGTTTCCCGATTTTTATGCTAGAATCCGGGGATTCCGGCGAATGTCAAGAAAATATTGAATATTTAACACGCAAATTAAATATGACACAGCTTCGTTCGTATCGAGGGGACGTTCTTCACTGCTCTGGGATTAGAGGCAGAATCCAAGACCAAAGAACAATATGCTCAGGTTCATTGGAGTGTCAGTATAAAAAATCCGCCTGTAGGCATACCCTGCATTAATTACCACGGGGTTGAACCGGAAGTCCGCATAAATGGATAGAAGTGTTGTGGGATCGTATGATACTTCTTCCGTGAGGTTCGGCGTAAAGGGGTCCCCGCCTTCAATGAGGGGATCGGTAACAATGATCTTTGTCCGTGTCATTCCTCCCCCCGCTGAAAAGGCGATCCTGAAACCTTCAGCGAGTGGGTAGTAAAAAATATAGCTGAGCGTAACGCTCCGCGCTGAAAGATACGATGAGCGGTTTTCCGGATATGTTGAGAAAAAATCATACTGCATCGAAAGGCCGGAGTTGCCCCAAAGGGGTGAGCTTTCAAGGGACGCGATGTTTGCGAAATCATAGGAGATGTAGAATCCAAGGTAGTCCGGATCATCGTATATATCTCCCCATTCCCCATGAATTTTCTGCTCGCCGAATTTGAATCCGAAAGTCAGACCACGCATGGAGTTGTAGAGAGCGGCGAAAGGCGAGGCAGAATATCGCTCGCGATGCTCTTCCTGGAATCTGTTCAGCTCGCTGTTGATTTTACCGGTAATTTTATCAATGATGAGGAACAGAAGCGCTCCGAGATCATTGCTGGATTCGTCAATCTGAACAATCTTCTGTTCTTTCACGTCAAAAATCTGGCTTTTGATATGGATTCTTCGGTTGTCCACGCTGTAGGTACCGGATACCACAAAGTCAGCCGAGAGCTCTTTCCCTTTCTGCGAGAGATACAGAATATGACTTCGCTTCTCTTCTGCTGATCCGGTTTTGGTGTCAACAAAGTCTATTGTTACTGGATATGTCCGGATTGAAACATCCTTCTTCTTCCTGAGTTCAACTGCTATTGAGTCCGGAATAATGTATGAATAATAGCTGTAGCTGGTTGTTGCGCTTTTGTCCTTGAAGTTGTATACAACGACTTTATCGTTCCAGAATTGAGCGTATGCCGCTGTGGTGAAAAAGAACACCAGCAGAAGCATTGATAAAAATATTCTTGTATGTGTTATGTATTTCATTTTTCAGCAGCAGTATTGCGTATAGTAAATTTTTCTCAGCTTCAGGGACAGCACCTTCATCTCATCTGGTAAAGCGGCGCCTTTCTGCAGCTGAAATACCGAGTCCTGCTCTTGCCGGACACTATATTGTGACAGCAATAAAATTACTATTACTGAATCACATTAATAAATATCGTCAAGAATGTTTTTATTTACAATACATTAAATCGCAATAATCGTATGTATTTTTTTATTGTAAAGATTGTACATTTGCACTTTATATGCCGGAAAATTCCGCACCTGTCACCGGGATACTTTTTGCCGTAAGGCAGGAGCCGTATCATGTCGAGTATTCCGCGTTTATCTTCACGTAGTCGTATGAAAGGTCTGAGGTCATATACGTGGCGGTACCGTTTCCAATACCCAGGTCAACATGTATCGTATATGATCGTCTTCCGAGAATTTCCATCAGGTGCTCCAGGTTTTTTTCTGTCGGGGCGCCTTTTGTAAACAGCACGGCATCTTCAATGCGTATGGTCAGTTTTTCCTCGGTGATATCGGCGCCTGAATACCCTGCGGCGCATGCTATCCTCCCCCAGTTCGGGTCCTTTCCGAACATCGCTGTTTTTACCAGCATTGATTCCGCAATGGCCCTCGCCGCGAGTCTGGCATCCTCTTCGCTGGCGGCGCCGGTAACGGTTATCCGTGCGAGCTTTGTGGCCCCTTCCGCATCGGTCACGATCAGCTCCGCGAGTTTTTCTGTGACATAACGCAGCGCCGCCTCAAACTCCTCAAGGTCCCCTTCTTCAGAAAGCGGGGAGTCAGATATCGGCGATAAAAGAAATGCGGAGTCATTGGTGGACATGTCGCCGTCAATCGTGATTGCGTTGAGGCTTTTGTCAATGCAGCGCATGAAGACAGCGTCAAGGTCCCGCTTCGCAACGGGGGCATCGGTGATCATGAAGGCGAGAAGCGTCGCCATGTTGGGGGCGATCATCCCTGCGCCCTTCGCGGTCCCCGCAATGTGGAATTCTCCCCGGGACGTGGTGAATGACGCTGCGCATTCCTTGGGAATGGTGTCGGTGGTCATTATTGCCAGCGGAATAAGCCCCGCGTTGTCCGCTGAGAGGGCGCCGGTAAGTTGGGGAATTGCGGAACGCATTTTATCTGCGGGAAGCTGAACGCCGATAATGCCGGTTGAAGCCATAAGGATGCTTTCCGGTTCGGATCCGAGTTCCCCCGCGACAGCCGCAGTGAGGTCCCGCGCGTTGCGGAGCCCCTCGTCACCGGTGCAGGCGTTGGCGTTTGTCGCGTTAATCAGTATACCCTTGACCGGTCCCCCGATCCGTTCCCGGCAGAGCGCAACGGGGGCCGCGAATATTTTATTGGTGGTAAAAACTCCCGCGCAGTGGCAGCGTGTATCTGAAGCGATCAGTGAAAAATCGAGTCTGTCCTTATAGCGGATTTCCGCCTTTATTGATGAAAAACTATAGCCTGGAACTGTTCCCAGGCCGCCCTCGCAAGGCTTCATGGCACGTCCTCCCGCAAAAAATAATAATCATCAGGAAGGAATAATATTTTTTTTGCAAGTTATTTTGTCACAGGGGACTGTTTTCCGGAGATTTCTTTGAAAGAACGCCCTGCATCATGTCAATGGTAATACCGATGGCAAGGAAGAGAAATGTCCCCAGCAGGATTATTCCCTGCACAACGGGAATGTCGCGTTTATGGAGGGAGATAATCAGAAGCCTGCCGATTCCGGGCCATGAAAAGATTGTTTCAGTGACAACCGCACCTCCCAGATACGCCCCGAAATCAAGAAGGATAATGGTGAGCACCGGGGCGATGATGTTTTTCAGCGCAAAGACGCAGATTATTTTCGCTTCGTGAAATCCCAGGGAGCGCGCCGCTTTTATGTAGTTGGTGTTCATGACTTCCAGAAGTTCATTCCGCACTATCCTGACAATAAGTGCGACTGACCGCGACCCGAGGGCCAGGGCAGGGAGAATGATGTACAGGGGGTTGAGTCCCTGTTTCCCCGAAGGAGGGAGAATATTCAGATAATAGGAGAACACCAGGGAAAGCACGAAACATGTCACGAATATGGGGGTCGATATAAAAACAGAGGAACTCCAGAGAATAAGGTAATCTGCGGCCCTGCCTTTCTGTACCGCCGATATAATCCCGAGCGCGATACCTGCAATGCCGGCGATGATCATGGCGATGACAGCCAGGGCGAGGGTTGCCGGGAACCTCTCGCAGAGGATTTCCGTAACGGGTGCCCCGGTATATACCGATCTCCCCATATCGAGGACGCTGAGGCGCTTCAGGTACTGAATGTAGCGCATAAAAAACGGGTCATCGAGGGCAAGTTCGTTTCTGATGGCCGCGATATCCTCCGGATTTGCGTAATCTCCCGCAATCATAATAGCGGGATCTCCCGGTATCAGGTAAATCAGGGTATGGACGACAAGAACCGCCCCCAGCATGATGCCCAGGGTGAGTAAGATTTTTCTAAGGAGTACCGTGAGCATTATTCTCTGTCCCTATGGTCTCATGAATTGATGCAGCAGTGCAGAACCCGGATAATAGTACGCAACAGGGGCACAGACGTCAACCACATTGACCGGTGAAAAAATAATTCATAATTTTCATTAATGAAAAGGCACCGCGTGACCGAAAATAATTTATAACTCAATCTTTCAAGGGGTTTTGTCATGAAATGTGCACGATGCGGAGCTGAAATAAATAAATTAAACCATTATTATGTTCCCGGGAAAGACAGCAAGGAGGGGGTACGTTTGTGCATCTCCTGCGCCCGTGAAGAAAAGATCGTTACCCTGATATAGTATGCGTCCGCCGGGAAAGGGCGGGTCATGTCGCAATAATTGTGGTGTACCAGGCTATTGCACACCTGGAATAAAAAAAGCCTGAAAGCGGGAGACTAATCTCCGCAGCCTTCAGGCTTTTGCTGTTTACCTGCCTGTGTGAATAGTGGCGTTTAGTCGTACGATTCAGTCCCCAGATATGTCACAAGGGGCACATCCATGAGCCAGCGCAGCGTGTTTTTCAGTTTCATGAGCTGCACAAAGAGGTCATGAATCGGCTCTTCGTATTTCTCCATAATAGGGCTCTTCCAGTAAAAGGACAGCCATTCCTGGATACCGTACATTGATGCGCGTTGTGCAAGATCATAGAAAAGTACGAGATCCAGCACAATCGGCGCCGCGAGAATTGAGTCCCGGCAGAGGAAGTCGACCTTAATCTGCATCGGGTATCCCAGCCAGCCGAAAATGTCGATGTTGTCCCAGCCTTCCTTGTTGTCACCGCGGGGCGGGTAATAGTTTATACACACCTTGTGGTAGTACCCTTTGTATAATTCAGGGTAGAGTTTCGGCTGAAACACCTGGTCAAGAACGGAAAGCTTACTCACTTCCTTTGTCTTGAAGGATTCCGGGTCATCAAGAACTTCACCATCCCTGTTTCCCAGGATGTTGGTTGAATACCACCCGTCCACCCCGATCATTCTTGCTTTGAGGCCCGGAGCAATGATTGTTTTCATGAGTGTCTGGCCGGTCTTAAAGTCTTTACCGCCCACAGGAACTCTCATCTTTTCTATCAGCTCCCGCAATGCCGGTGCGTCCAGACAGTGATTCGGTGCTCCATTGGCAAAGGGAATGCCTGATGAGATGGCTGCATACGCGTATATCATACTTGGTGCGATTGAGGTATTGTCCGCTTTCAGCGCTTTTTCGAAATTCTCGAGAGTGTCGTGAACGCCGGGGATTGTCTCCTGGTAAATCTCGGTACTGGCGCACCAGATCATTACCATGCGGCTCAGGTTCTTTTCCTTTTTGAAGTTCTTGATGTCTTCCATGATCATTTGCGCGAGGTCCCAGTTGGTGGGCGCCTTTTTTACCCAGGTTCCATCAAGTTTTTTTACAAAATTTTTGTTAAAGACGGCCTTCCATGGTTTGATGGCTGAAAGTTCATCTTTTATGGGGTCCAGATCGGTCTGTTTCAATACACCTGCATTTGTTGCCGCTTCATAGGCGTTGTCTTCGAAAATGTCCCATCCGCCGAACTCCATGTCTTTGAGGTCTGCAAGGGGAACAAAGTCATTTATTTTAACGTACTGCGTCTCACCGCCTTTGCCGACCTTGATTTTACCCATTTGTGTGAGCGAGCCGATAGGAACATTCAGTCCCCTGCGCACAAGCAGTACGCCGGCTATAAAGGTTGTACTAACGGCTCCAAGGCCGGGTATCAGTACACCGAGTTTGCCTTCGGGTTTTTTGATCTCAGTGTTTTTTAGTGTCACGATTTTCTCCTTTTGAAGAACTAGAATTATTTTGTTTTTGAGAGTATTACTTTATCCACAAGAACCTTTCAGTCCCCCATAATCAATCAGCCATAACAAAAAAGGAATAACAGACGCTATCCCGCATGAAGCAACAGTCTTTATGTGGAGACAAACATGAAATATTTTGCAACTGTTCAGCGATCATGTTCATGCGGCATGTAAACAAGTACGTAAGCGAGCAGTTGCATTTTTTATTCATATAATACATGAGAAAAGTTACAATATAAACGGTATCAGAATAGTCAAGAAAATAATCAAGAAAAAATTTTACTTTTACTTGAATATTTTATTTCGATACTGTATATATAGGTGCTGAAAAATAGAGCGTGTTCAGGAATTGCAGGATGGCGATTACAAAAGCGGAAAAAGCTGCATATAATGATTATATCGCGGAATTCAAAAGGGACATC